>JANQGN010000576.1 GCA_028277295.1 Rhodospira sp. | reverse complement strand
CGCGCCGGGCACGAGGTTACCGTCCAGCGCCGTCGCCCGTCCGGCTTCCGGAGACCCTGAAGCACTGTCTGGAAAGCAGATCCTGCGTTTCCCGGGCGAGAGCGCATGACCAATGCTCTCGAAAGAAGGCCGAAGGTATCAAGACGCTCATGAAGCGTTCTGATCCGCGCCACATCCGGCTTGGTGTCGAGGGGACGACTGGGCGGCACGGGCGCGCGGTCCGGGGACTAGGGCGTTTTCGACGGCACCTGACTCGCCAAAAACGCCCCAATGTAGTGATATTGTAGCAAATCGTCGTCGCGATCCGTGCCGGATCGCTCGGGATTTGCTCTAGCGCCAGCGCCGCCGCGCGGCCGCTGGCCCTACAGCCCGAAGTCCGCGGGGTTGAGGCCCAGCTCGGAGCACATGCGACGCACGACCGACTTCTCTCCATCGTCGAAATCCCCGTCGGCGGCGCCGATGGCACAGCACACCCGGACCACAAGCTGCGCCTGAGGCTTGTCGCGGAACTTGCCGATCACCTGCATGGCCTCGCCGGTGCCGATGCCGGGGTCAAACTCGAACTTCTCCACGTACTTCTGGAACATCTTGATGACGTCGTTCTGGTTGAAGACCTTGAGCTGATCCGAGGTCTTCATGTACCCCATCATCTTTTGCTTTTCCTGGGGTGAGACAACGCCGTCGGCAAACGCGACCATGGCGCAGCCAGCCACGACGGCCTCAAGGAAGTCCTTCGATTTGAACTTGGTGATCTCGGCGTTCAGGGTTTCCCGTGCCTCGGTCACATTGCGTTTCAGCCAGTCGGTGAATGACATTGTCTTGGTTCCTTGGTTACTTGGAGCCGGCGGCCCAGCGCAGGCCCCAGCCGAAGGCGTGGTCCATCTCCCGGTGTCCCCGGAAGTAGCGCTCTTCCTTGGTGACCCGCAGGTTGCCGCGGTCGTTCTCGATCAGGGCGATGGCGCACATCCCTTGACCCGAGGCCGGATTGTCCAGCCGGACCTCGATGTCCGGGTGTCCCGGGATGGTCACCGTGGCGACACCGCTGGCCGCCGCCCAGTTGGGGGCGCCCTCGTAGATGAAGGCGTACACGAGGATCCGCGCGATATTGCCGATCTGATCGCCGTTGATGCGGATGAACTCGCCCTCGGCGGCCGCGCCGGTGCGGTCGTCGCCCGCATGACGGATGTAGGGTGGGTTGCGATAATCCCCATAGGACTCGCCGAGCGCCTGGACGGCGCCCTTGTAGCCATCCGTTAGCTCCCAAAGGCACCCCAGGTCCAGGTCGATGCCGCGCCTGGCCCCGAGCCCGCCAAACAGGCCCTTTGGTTTTTGCTCGGGGCGCCCCTGCCAATTCAGGTTGAAGACAATCTCGCCGAAGCCGGCGGCGCCCTTCTTCTCCAGGGACACCGACTGTCCCCGCTTCTCCAGGGTGACCTTCGAAAGATTGATGGTCGACGGCGCTTGCGCCGGCTGAGGCGGCGGCGCGGGGGTCGGCGCCGGTTGAGGCGGCGCGGCCGGGGCATCCTCGGCCACGTCGACGCCGTATTGCCGGGCCAGGGGGGCCAGGCCGCCCGCGAAGCCCTGGCCCACGGCCCGGAACTTCCACTGAGCGTTGCGGCGATACACCTTGACGAAGGTGATGGCCGTTTCGGTCATCCCGTCGGGCGCCAGGTCGAAGCGGGCCACCTCGTCGCCGCTTGCGAAGTCCACCAGGCGGGCGGACACGCCCGAAAGGCCGCCGAAGCGCTGCCCGCGGGCCTGTCCCTCATGGATGGTCAGGCAGATATCGATGGACTCCACCGACGCCGGCACGGCGGCGAGGTTGATCTCGAATGCCTGGATATCGGTGGCCACGCCGGTGGCGGGGGAGGGCAGGAAGCGCACCGAGCCATCTGGCGAGGTTTGCGCCCCGTAGAACACGAAGTGCTCATCGCTGGGGACCTTGCCGTCGGCCCCGATCATGAACGCCGAGGCATCGATTTCCATGCCCGGTGTTGATGCCGGGGTCCAGCCCAACGCCACCCCGATATGGCCGCTTCCCGGGACGGCCGTGTTGGCCCCCGGCACCAAGGCGATCGCGGTCATCCGTGCCCTCTCCCTCCGGTGATGTGGGTTTTACAAGGCGGCCTTAATCGCCGGCATCATGTCATGGAAGGTGCGGCCCTTGGTCTTCTCGCCTATGGCATGCAGCTTCCACGCCCCATCGTGACGATAGATCTTAGCCATAACCAGTCCGGTATGCGATCCGGACTCGCTCAGGCTGAACGTGGCCAGTTCCGTTCCGGTCGTGTCGTCGACCACACGGCAGAAGGCATTGGCGACCGTGTCGAACGTCTGCCCGCGAAACGAGTTCACCGTGAAGACGAGCGCGGCGACGGTCGGCGGCAGGTTTGACAGGTCGACCTTGATGACCTCGTCGTCGCCCTCGCCGGCGCCGGTCACGTTGTCGCCGGTGTGCACGACGGCACCGCCCATGCCCCGAAGCTGCTGGAACCAGATCTGATCCACCAGGGTACCAGACTGATCAAAGACCAGGCAGGAGGCGTCGAGGTCGATGTCCCCGCCGCCACCCAGCAGGCCGCCGAGAAGCCCGCCCTTCTTGGCCACGTCCCAGCCGCAACCCATGAAGATGCGGCTGAGGGTTCCGCCGTCCTTGGACAGGCTGACCTTTTGACCCTTGGTCAGGGAGACGCTCATGAGGCTCTCCCTTGTCAGACGTTCACACCGAAGTTCTTGGCCAGGGGGCCGAGACCACCCGCGAAGCCCTGGCCAACGGCCTTGAACTTCCACTCGTTGTTGTGGCGGTACAGCTCGCCGAAGTTCATCGCTGTCTCGGTCGAGTAGTCCTCGGAGAGGTCGTAGCGGGCGATTTCCTTGCCATCGGCCTTGTTCACAACGCGAATGAAGGCGTTGCTCACCTGGCCGAAGTTCTGGCTCCGGGTGTCGGCCTCGTGAATGGTGACGGTGAAGGCCACCTTCTGGACGTCGGCCGGGACCTTGGCCAGGTCGATGGCGATGACCTCATCATCGCCCTCGCCGGCGCCGGTGATGTTGTCGCCCAAGTGCTCGACCGATCCGTCAACGGACTTAAGGTTGTTGTAGAAGATGAAGTCGGTGTCCGAACGGACCTTGCCACCCTCGTTCAGCAGGAAGGCCGAGGCGTCCAGGTCGAACGCGGACCCATCGGTCACACGGGCATCCCAGCCAAGGCCAACGTTAATGGCGCTCAGACCAGGAGCTTCCTTGGAGAGGGAGACGTTACCTCCCTTCGACAGCGAAACGGCCATGGATACCCTCCGAAGTGATTGTGGAAACGATCTGGGCGTTATCGGACCAAAGTCCGAGCAAACGCGCAAGGCGCTCGAGGAACGATCGCGCCGATGTCGCGTGGGCTTCTCAACTCTAGGATGTTCTACCCGAGAATCGCGCCTTAGATGTGTCAAGAGACGATCTCATGGCTGCCCCCGAATAGAATTTCCCGATAACTGGCGTGTCATTACATAAGGGCGACCCGGGCCGCCCGCAACGGCGCGCGATCGTCGACCGTCGACGGCGAATCCGCTCCCCCGCAATGCCTGCCCGGAAGGCCCTGAAAAACACCGCATACGGTATTCTGTTTGGGATCCGGAACACAATATACGGATGTTTTCGGGACGCGCTGGACGGGCTCTCAGGGCAGTGCCAGCCTTGGGCCGAGAGGCGCATCCTGGGTCTGCGCATCCGGGTCTTCGGTGCCGTAGATGGCGGCCCGATCCAGGATCGTCCGAGCCCACGTGGTATGCGTCGCCGGCTCGCACATCACCCGGTTGACCTGGAAGACGGCCTGGGCGTCGGGGTCGAGGATCTGACGGGCGGCGTCCAGGTCGACTGGCCGCACCCGATACTCCCGTTCGATCGGCGCGACCTGGCAGGGATGGATGGCCGTCTTGCCCACGAGCCCATGCTCCAGGTCCCGCCACACCTCCTCTTGCAAGGTGTCAAGGTCGCCGAAGTCGTCGAACACTGGCGCCGTGAGCGGAAAGCCGTGCGGCTTGAACGTGGCCACCAGTCTGGCCACCACCGGCCCGGCGGCCGTTTCGTAGATGGTCCGGCCCGGCCGGCGGCGCACGCCGAGATGATTGAGGATGTCGTTTCCCCCGACCCTCAGCGCGAGAATGCGCGCCCGCAGGTCAGGATCATCGAGGGACTCCCGCAGCGCCGCCATGTCTGGCGGGTCGAAGACCTCCCGCGTCTCGAGGGTCGGCATGAGCAGGAACCGGGCCGGCGCTTGCGCGGCATAGGCGGCGACGCTGTCGACGGTCGACTTCGGCAGAACGAAGCCGTCGACGTGGTCGATGCCGCGCATGGCCAGAAGACGGCCGAGGATCGCCGGGCTGCGCGGCCGGATGAACACCAGCGGCCGTGGCTCCCGGATCTGGGGCAGGCCCAGGCGCAGGTTGTCCAGCGCGGCGTCGACCTGACGCGGGTGAACGCTGTCCTCGGTGCAGATGATCACCGACCGCAGGAATGGCAGCCGATCCCCGTTGGCCACGGCGACCATGTCGGGCCGTGTCGCCGGGACGTACAGGGTGGCCCCAAGGCGCAGGTGGGATGGCCTCATCCGTTCCCCAAGGTCTTGATGACGGCGCAGGCGCCGTAGGGTAGATCGGGATCGATGACGGGGGCGATGCCCTTGGCCGACGCCAGGGAC
>JANQGN010000574.1 GCA_028277295.1 Rhodospira sp. | reverse complement strand
TGGCACCGTCGTCTGGGACGGCGTGCTCATCGACATCACGGACCGCAAGCACGCCGAGCAATGGCTCGAAATGGTGATGAATCATGCCGCCGACGTGATTATCACCCTCGACGACGAAGGGGTGATCGAGTCGTCCAACGCCGCCTCGGAAACCGTCTTCGGCTACCGGCCAGAGGCCCTGATCGGCCAGTCGGTCGCGCTCATTATTCCGGAACTCGAGCGGCTGTGTCAGGACAACTGCCTGCATCGGGTGCTGGCGGGCACGGATACGGCCCTCATCGGCAGCGGCGGCGGCGAGTTCCTGGCCCAACACCGGGCCGGGCACCATTTCCCCATCGAAGTGGCGCTATCCGAGGTGCTGACGGAGGGCAAGCGGTTTTTCGTCGGCGTGATTCGCGACATCAAGGATCGAAAGGCCGCTGAAACCGCGCTCCGCGAAACGCAACAGCGGCTCACCAACATCGCCGACAACATCCCGGGCCTGGTGTTCCAGCGGGTGCTAACGGCTGACGGCACCTTGCGTTACCTGTACGTCAGCGGTGGCAGCCAAACGATCCTCGGCCACGCCCCCGAGACGGTGATTCGCGATGCGGGGTTGATGCTCGACGCGCTGGACCCAAGCGATCGCGAGCGTTTCCTCGCGGCCGTGCAGCGCTCGGCGCGGACCCTGGATCCCATGGAAGACGATTACAAGGTCACCAACACAGCCGGCGAGGAACGCTGGCTGCGCGGCTGGTCGCGCCCGGCTCTCGCCGCCAACGGCGCGGTGGTCTGGGAAGGCGTGGCCCTGGACGTCACCGACCGCAAGCAGGCCGAGGGTCGCCTGCTGTTCCTGGCCTATCACGATCCGCTCACCGGGCTGGGCAATCGCGCCCTGTTTCTGGAACGCTTCAAGGCCCTGGAGGACAGCCTCGCGCCAGCGACCGCCGCGCGGACCGAGGAACCGCGCCGGGTGGCGCTGGTGTCCATGGGCCTGGACCGCTTCGGCATCATCAACGCCACCATGGGGCACAACACCGGCGATCGGGTGCTTGTGGCCGTGGCGCAACGCTTGCAGGGATGCCTGAGCCCCGGCGACCTGTTGTGCCGCATCGGCGGCGATCGGTTCCTGGCGTTGCTGGTCGGCGTGCGTGACGACGCGGCCCTGAAGACGCGGCTCGACCGTCTTCGCGCCCCGTTCGAACAGTCCTTGGAGGTTCATGGGCAGGCGTTCGACCTCTCGGTCAGCCTGGGCGTCAGCGTCTGCCCGGACCACGGCACCGAGGCCGAGACCCTGATCATGCACGCCGATGCCGCCTTGCACCTGGCCAAGGACGAGGGTGGCGGCACCAGCCACATGTTCACCCACGAGATGGGCGAGCGCGCGACACGCATCCTGACCATGCGCCATCGCATGCGCCTCGCGCTGGAGCGCAACGAGTTCGTCGCCCACTTCCAGCCACAGTTGGACCTGCGCACCGGCCGAATCGTCGGCAGCGAGGCCCTGGCCCGCTGGGAGTCGGCGGAAACCGGCCAGGTCCCGCCGGGCGAGTTCATCCCCATCGCCGAGGAATATGGGCTGATCGACGCGATCTGCGTCCAGGTGCTGGAGGACGCATGCCGGTGGACCGCCCGTTGGAACGCCATCGGACTCGGCGACATCTCGGTGGCGGTGAACATCTCGGGACGCCAGTTCCATCACACCCGCCAGTTGGTGGATATCGTCGATCATGCCCTGACCACCCTGAAGCTTCCCCCCCACCTGCTGGAACTGGAACTCACCGAAAGCTCGGCCATGAACGACCCGGAAAACGCAAGCCGGGTCATGCGGCTGTTCGCCGAGCGCGGCGTGGGCTGTTCCATCGACGATTTCGGCACCGGTTACTCGTCGCTGTCCGTGCTCAAGCGCTTCGCGCTGCGCAAGCTGAAGATCGATCGCACGTTCGTGCGCGACGTGACGGTTGAGGCCAACGACGCGGCCATTTGCTCGGCCATCATCGCCATGGCCCACGCCCTCAACCTCAAGGTCTGCGCCGAGGGCGTGGAAACCGTCGAGCAACTGGAGTACCTGCGCGGCCAGGCCTGCGACCAGGCACAGGGCTACCTGATCGCCCGGCCGCTGCCACCCGAGGAGATGGAGCGCCTACTGACCAAGGGCATTCCGGCGAGCCTGGGCCTCGGCGCCGGCCCATCGGACCCAGCCCTTTGCTCGACGGTGGTTCCCGGCCCGTGACAGGGTCTTTCGCCGTTCCTTTCACCGCCGCGTCGGCGCCGGGATGGCCGCGCGCGATGCCGGCCCACCAGACCCGACCGATCCCCGATCCCCGGGCCGATCCTCTTCGCAGGAGACGACAGACCTATGAAACGGCGTGACTTTCTGACAGGCGCGGCGGCCGCTGGGACCGCCACCGGCGCCGCGACTCTGGCCGCGCCCGCCGTCGCGCGGGCCAAGGCGGCCACGGAGTGGAAGATGGTCACCACCTGGCCCAAGAACGCCCCGGGTGTGGGCGTGAACGCCCAACGCTTCGCCGACTTCGTCACCGAGATGAGCGGAGGGCGCCTGACCATTCGCCTGTTCGCGGCCGGTGAGTTGGTGCCGCCGTTCGAATGCCTGGATGCCGTGCAGGCCGACACCGCCCAGGTGGCCCATTCCACGCCCTACTACTGGGTCGGCAAGTCCCCGGCGCTGAACTACTTCACCACCGTGCCCTTTGGCCTGATGGCCACGGAGCTGAGCGCCTGGATCCACTTCGGCGGCGGTCAGGCCCTGTGGGAAGAGGTGTATGCGCCGTTCAATGTGGTGCCCTTCTACGCGGGGTCGTCGGGCGTGCAATCGGGCGGCTGGTTCAACACCGAAATCAACAGCCTGGATGACCTCAAGGGCCTCAAGATGCGCATTGCCGGCATGGGCGGCGAGGTCATGCGCCGCCTCGGCGTGGCCGTGGTGCTGACCCCGCCGGGTGAAATCCAGCCATCGTTGATGTCGGGCGCCGTGGACGCGGCCGAGTGGGTGGGACCCTGGCTAGACATTGCCTTCGGTCTGCAGAAGGCCGCCAAGTACTACTATGTGCCGGCCTTCCATGAACCCGGACCGGGCCTGGAGGTGATCGTCAACAAGGAGCGCTTCCAGGCCCTGCCCGATGACCTGAAGGCCATTGTCCGCCTGGCGGCGCGGGCGACCTGCGAGACCACGCTCGCCGACTTCACCTTCCACAACATCCAGGTGTTCTCGGAGATGCGCGACACATTCCCGGACATCGAGCTGCGCACCTTCCCCGAGGAGGTTATCCGGGCCATGGGCGAAAAGACCCTGGAGGTGATCGAGGAAATCGCCGCCGAGGACGCGTTGACACGGCGGGTTCACGATGCCTTCGTGGCCTTCAACCGCAAGGCCGAAGCCTACCAGGCCAGCTTCGACCTGGCGACGCTGCGCATGCGCCAGATGGTGATGGGCGGCTGATACCGACCGGGCGCACCACCCTATGGCGCGACCTCCGGGCCGTGATGAGCCTTGCTCATCGCGGCCTGGGAGCGGCCTGGCGCTAGAGCATGTTGCGTGATTTCTGAATCACCCAGCATGCTCTAACAATTTGTTTTTCAAGCAAATCGTCCCCAAAAGATCTTCCAGGGCGATCTGTGCCAGATCGCTCGGGATTT
>JANQGN010000509.1 GCA_028277295.1 Rhodospira sp. | reverse complement strand
GCGTTCATAGGTGTGGGCGCCGAAATAGTCCCGCTGGGCCTGGATCATGTTCGCCGGCAGCCGCTCGCTTCGCGCCCCGTCCACATAGGCCAGGGCGGAGGACAGCACCGGCACCGGCACCCCGCGCAGGACCGCCAGGGCCACGGTGCGGCGCCAGCCCTCTTGCAGGGTGTCGAGGCGGCGGGCGAAGGCGGGCGCGCGCAACAGGCTGTCGGGGGCGTCCGGCGCGCGGAAGGCCGAGGCGATGTCGTCCAGCAGGGCCGCGCGGATCACGCAGCCCGCGCGCCAGATCGCGGCGACCACGGTCAGGTCGGTGTCCCAGCCGTGTTCGCGCGCGCCAGCGCGAATGACCGCCAGCCCCTGGGCGAACGTGGAGATCACGGTCCCCAACAGGGCCTCCCGCGCGGCCTCGACGTCCGGCCCCTCGGGGTCCCACGCGGTGGCGTCGGCCGCCGGCGGTGGCCCGGCCAGCACGGCGGCGGTGGCCACGCGCTCGGTCTTGAGCGCAGCCAGCGACCGGGCGAACACGGCCTCGGTGATGGATGGCGTCGGAATGCCCAGGGCCAGCGCCGCTTCCGAACTCCAGCGGCCGGTTCCCTTCTGGCCGGCGGTGTCCAGGATGGCCTCGACCAGGGGCCCGTCGCCCAGATCGTCGCGGCGGTCCAGGATGGCGGCGGTGATCTCGATCAGATAAGAGGCCAGGTCGCCGCTGTTCCAGCGGCGGAACACGCCGGCCATGGTGGCGTGTTCCAGGCGGCCCACATCGCGCAGGATGGCGAAGGTCTCGGCGATCGCCTGCATGATGCCGTACTCGATGCCGTTGTGGATCATCTTGACGAAATGACCGGCGCCGTCGCCGCCCACCCGCGCGCAACACGGCACGGTGTCGAAGCGCGCGGCGATGGCCTCCAGCACCGCGCGGCAAGCGGCGTAGGCGTCCGGATCTCCGCCGGCCATCATCGACGGACCATGGCGCGCGCCTTCCTCGCCCCCGGACACGCCCAGCCCGATGAAGCGCAGGCCCCGCGCGCGCAGGTCGGCCTCGCGCCGCTGGGTGTCCCGATAGTGCGTGTTGCCCCCGTCCAGGAGTGTGTCGCCCGCCTCCAGCAGGGGCGCCAGATCGGCGATCACCGCGTCCACGGGGGCGCCCGCCTTCACCATGATCAGAATGGTCCGGGGCCGGGGCAGCGCGGCGACCAGGGCGGCCGGCGTCTCGGCCAACGTGATCCGCGCGCCGGTCGGCCCGGTGAGCGCCGTGGCGAACTGGGCCCGCGCCGCTGGCCAGGGATCGGTGACCACCACGGAAACCCCGTGATCGGCCATGTTGAGCGCCAGGTTGCGGCCCATGACGCCCAGCCCGACGATCCCCATGCGTGTGCGCGCGCTCATGCCCGGCCTCCGATCTCTTTAGGTCCGAGACGCACAGAAAAGGCCCATCGCCACCCGCGTCCCGATCCGGATATCCGAATGATATCGATAACATGCAGGCATGGCAAGTGCCCTGTTGAAAGTGTCAGAGCGGCCGATCGGCCCAGCATCTCCCGCGATCGCGAGCGTTGGCCTCATCGGAAGGGCCGCCGCGTTTCTTTGGCCTCGTCCAATGGTATCCAGGGCTCCGAACGCGGATGGACGATCGTTCATGGGTCACGATCCGAGAGGGTCGGGACCGTCGACGGAGATCCTTCGGTCGCTTCGCTTCCTCAGGATGAAGTCCTTAAAAAGTGAAAATCCTCATCCTGAGCGCCTGAAAGGTGGGAAGGATCTCCATCGAACGTGCGGAGCGTTGCTCGCGTTAACCTGAGCCCGTTGCCCTGTCCGATGGTATCGATAACAATTGACGGCGGTCCGAACTCACGCCATGATTCCGCTGAGGATACCTGTCCGCCAGATTCATCCATGCGTGGTCTCCATGGCCGAGCGACCCTCCGACCCTCGCGACCCCCCAACGCCAGGCCCACGCCGTGCGCCCACCATGGCCGACGTGGCCCGGCTGGCGGGCGTGTCCGCCATGACCGTGTCGCGCGCGCTAAAGGGCAAGGGGGCGGTAACCCCGCAGACGCAGGAACGCATCCTCCGGGCGGTCAGCGACCTGGGCTATGTGCTGGACAAGTCGGCCGGCGCCCTGTCGTCCAAGAAGACCGGCTTCGTCTCGGTGCTGATCCCGTCGCTGAACAACTCCACCTTCTCCGAGACCGTTCAGGGCATCACCGAGGCGCTGGATACCGAGGCGATGCAGGTCCTCATTGGCACCACCGGCTACTCCCGCGCGCGCGAGGAAGCGGTGATCGAGACCATGCTGCAACGCCGCCCAGAGGGGATCATCGTCACCGGCGGCACGCACACGCCGCGCGGCCGGACCATGCTGGAACAGGCCGGCATTCCGGTGATCGAAACATGGGACCTGCCGGCCGCGCCGATCGATCATGTGGTTGGCTTTTCCAACGCCGCCACCATCGAGGACCTGATGGCCCGCCTCATGTTCCGGGGGTATCGGCGCATCGCCTTCATCGAAGGGGAACACGGCGAGGATACCCGGGGCCATGATCGCCGCGCCGGCTATGAACGGGCGGTCGAGGCCCTGGGTCTGGAGCGGGCCTGTGTCATCGAGGTCGGGCGTCCGCCGATCACCATCGAGCAAGGCGGTGGCGCCGTGGTGCGCCTGATGGACACCTGGCCCGAGGTCGAGGCCGTGATCTGTGTCTCCGACCTGTCGGCCTTTGGCGCCATCATGGAATGTCACCGGCGCGGCTGGGCCGTGCCCGAGCGGCTGGCCATCGCCGGCTTCGGGGATTTCGAGATCGCGCGCCACACCTGGCCGTCGATCACCACCGTGTCCGTGGGCAGTCGGGGCCTCGGCCGCCAGGCCGGGACTTTGATGCTAGAGGCGGTCGCCGCCATGCGGGGGGGAACGCCGCTGGCGCCCCGGCGTATCAACATTCCGCATACCGTCATCGAGCGTGACAGCACCGCCAGCCTTCCGCGACCGGCCGTGGCCGGGCGCGTGGCCTGAGTGTCTGTCCGGAAAGCCTTGCAAAGCACCACATACGGCGTGCGAGTCGGGCCCAGGCGCACAATATATTGCGGTTGTCGAGACTTTCCGGACGGGCTCTGAGGCCGGGGCCGGCCGCGACGACGCGTCGGCCCCATGCCGCGTCACCTCACGTGAAGGCGATCTGCACCTTCATGGCGGTGCGGCGGTCGCCGGCGGATTCGAAGGCGGCGACCGCGTCGTCCACGGGGAAGGTGGCGGTCAGCAGCGGCGCCAGCGGAATCCGGCGCGCCCCGATCAACGCCACCGCCCAGGCGAACTCCTCGTGGAAACGGAAGGAGCCGCACAGCTCGATTTCCTTGGCCACGATCTGGTTCTGAGGCAGGGAGATCTCTCCACCCAGGCCGAGTTGCACCAGGCGCCCGCGCGGGCGGATCACGTCCAGGGCCGAGCGCATGGCGCGCTCGTTGCCGGACGCCTCAATCACCACGTCGAACGAGCCCTTGCCCACGCCATAGGCGGCCAGGGCGTCGGCGTCGGTGGCCACGTTGATGGTGCGATCGGCGCCGACGGCGGCGGCGCGCGCCAGCGCCTCATCGACGATGTCCGTGGCCACCACCTCCAGGGCGCCATGCAGCTTGGTCGCCGCCACGGCCAGCGCGCCTATGGGACCCGTGCCGGTGACCAGCACCCGCTTGCCGATCAGGCCGCCGGCGCGGTGAACACCATGCAGCGCCACCGACAACGGCTCGGCGAAGGCGGCCTCGGCGGTGCTGGTGCCGGGGGGCAGCGCCGCGCACTGCCAGTCCTTGGCCACCAGCAACTCCCGGAAGGCGCCCTGAATGTGCGGTGTGCGCATGGCGCTGCCGTAGAAGCGCATCTCCAGACAGTGGTTGTACTGAGCGCGGCGGCAGTACGCGCAGTGGCCACAGGGCCGGCTGGGGTTGACCGCCACCACGTCGCCCACGGCGACGCTGGTGACCTCGGCCCCCACGGCGGCGACGCGCCCGGCCACCTCGTGGCCCAGGATCATGGGCTCGGAGATGCGGATGGTCCCGAAGCCGCCATCATGGAAGTAATGCAGGTCGGAACCGCAGATGCCGCCCGCTTCGATGCGGACCAGCACCTCGCCGGGACCAGGGACGGGGGTCTCGCGCTCCTCGATCCGCAGGTCCTTGGGGCCGTGACACACGATGGCTTTCATGGAGAGAACTCCTTTCCGATCAAGGGCTAGAGTACCGGGGTCGGCAAGGGGCGGCCGTCGAAGTGGGCCACCAGGTTGTTGAGGACCAGCCGGCCCATGGCCTTGCGGGTTTCCACGGTGCCGCTGGCCTGGTGCGGTTGCAGAAGAACGGTGTCCAGCGCCAGGAACCGCGGGTCGAGCGCCGGTTCGCCCTGGAACACGTCCAGGGCCGCGAAGCCCAGGGCCTTCGCCTCCAGGGCGTCCAGCAGCGCCGACTCGTCCACCGTGGAGGCGCGGGCGATGTTGACGAGCATTCCGGACGGTCCCAGGGCCTCGATGACCCGCCGGTCGACGATGCCGCGCGTGGCCGGGCCGCCGGTGAGGGTGACGAACAGGACATCCGAGCGCGCGGCCAGTGCCACCGGGTCGTCGACGAAGGTCCAGTCTCCGGGGACATCGCGGGGGGACAGATCGGTGTAGGCAATGGCCATGTCGAAGGCGGCGCAGCGGTGGGCGACCTCGGCCCCGATCCGGCCCAGGCCCAGGATGCCCACGGCCTTGCCATGCACCCGCGTCCGCAGTGGGAACAGGCCCTTGTCCGCCCATGCCCCGGACCGTACCCAGGCGTCACCGCCGACGATGCCGCGCGCGGCGGCCAGCATCATCGCCATGCCGAAATCGGCGACGTCCCGGGTCAGCACGTCGGGGGTGTTGGTCACCCGGATGCCGCGCGCCCGCGCGGCGTCCAGGTCCACGGCGTCGATGCCGACGCCATAGACGGCGATGATCTCCAGCCGGGGCAAGGCGTCGATCAGGTCGCGGCCCGCGCCCAGTTCACCGCGCGTGGCGATGCCCCGGACGCGGTCCGCGCGATCGCGTACGAAGGCGGCCGTGTCGGCGGCCTCGAAGGAGCGATGCAGGGTGAACCGGGCCTCCAGCGCGGAGACGTCCCAGGCCGGGTAGGGGCCGATCTGAAGGATATCGGGCTTGGGCACGCCGGGTCTCCTGAATGGGACTGTTGGCCCAGGGCTCCGAACTCGGATGGACGATCGTTTAAGAGGCGCCTTCCGAGAGGACCGGAGCACGCTATGGAGATCCTTCGGTCGTTTCCCTCCCTCAGGATGAGGTTGTTTTAAATGGACAATCCTCATCCTGAGCACCCAGAGGGTGCGAAGGATCTCCAGCGGAAACGAGCACCCTGACGGATCCGTCATCCGAGTTCAGAGCCCTGACTGTTGGCCTTGTGGGCTTGACTCGGATCTTGTCCGAGGCATATGGTCGAGGCTGGTGTTATCGATAACACCTTCGGGCGCGGGACGCAAACGCGAAGCCTGTCATGACCTCACATAATGGACCGGAAGGAGCGGCCATGACCGCCAATCAGCTCTTCGATCTGACCGGGCGCCGCGCCCTTGTCACCGGATCGGGCCAGGGGATCGGGTTCGAACT
>JANQGN010000465.1 GCA_028277295.1 Rhodospira sp. | reverse complement strand
AGGATGAAGCCCTTAAAAAGTGAAAACCCTCATCCTGAGCACCCAAAGGGTGCGAAGGATCTCCAACGGAAACGAGCACCCTGACGGATCTGTCATCCGGGTTCGGAGCCCTGCCGCCGCCCGCACGGCAACGGGTTCAGGTTCACGGACAGGGCACCGCGCCGCGAGGGATCTCCCTCGGGACGATCCTGGCCGCTGCCCAAGGTATCCTGAAGCAGTTGCGGCGCCGTCCCAAAACGCGATTTTGGGGGCGGCGAATTCCGATGGGCAGGATCGGAGCGAATGGGTACCATGGCGAGCGATCATCGGTGGTCGGCGGACGCGATCGCCGGTTGAGGCCAGTGCCACAGGGGGGCCCTGGAGTCTTACCGCTCGAGCGTCGGCAGCGGGCCACCATCCGAACGGGGTGAGGAGCGTCATGGGCGGAAGCCAAAACATCAGTCGGGGCGATGGAACGCTGACGCCGATCGAGGAATCCGACATGGATTCCCTGTTCGTGCTGCCGCTGGATGTCATTCCATTCGCGACACCGGCGCTCCGCCAGGCCCGCATGATCAAGAACGCCCACCTGCGGAGCGTGATCGAACTGTTCTCGGACATGTCCACCGGCAGCGGTCAGGTGGAGATCAACGACTTGCCCAAGCTGATGCCCTGGCCCGAGGACGACGTCCATCCAGACCTGGTCATCGCCCGCAAGCTCGCCAAGCTGCACAGCTACGACGTCTTCTCCCTGCGTATCATGCTGCGGCGCATTGGCGTGCCCGTCGCCGACCAGGTGGCCCTGCAACTGACCCCGGAGAAGAACCAGGAACTGACCGCCTATATGACGCAGTTTACCCGGCCTCTGATCGCGCAGATCTACGGCGGCGATGAAGATGTGAAGGTGGAGCGCTTCGAGGACGTGGTGAAGCTGTTCCGCGATCCCGATATCAAGCGGGCGCGGCAACGCCTGCAGCAGATGGCCGACGCCCTGGGCATCGAGGTGATGGAGGTGCCGCGTTTCCTGGAGGATTATGGCGACATCTTCCTGTCGCTCTCGTACTACCGGAAGTGTTTGGATTTGCTCTCTCCGCTCCTCGAAGTCTTCATCGATTCCATGTACGAAATTCGTAAGAATTATCAGATGCGCCAGGACCAAAATCTGCTTCGGTCCTGCGACATGATCGAAACCACCGTGAACGAATTGACGGCCGCCATTACTGGACGCTTCGAGAACTTCGATCGCTCCACAAAGGCCATGTGGGAGAATATTTCCGCCGAGCGGTTCCAGAAGGTCAAGGATCTTATCCAGGCCTACCACGTGACCATCGGTGGCGTGCTTTGCGGCCTGACCGTGAAGATGAACGCCTGGATCCGTCTGTTCCCGCGTCCAACCTCGGGGGGGCCGGTGAAGCGATCGGAGTTCATCATGACGGATATACGCCAGGGGCTGGAGAACATTACCCGCATCGAGGACTCCGCCCCCATGCTGGCGGCGCTGGGCTAGACAGCCGCGCCAAGCCAAGGGCGGGGCGAATAGAAGCGCCGGACACCACTGGCGAGACAGACTCCAGTCATAAAAAAAGCTGGCGTCCCGCCAGCCGTTGTTCACGTCTTGGCATCGCGCCAGCTCTAGGGTCACCGCATGAGCGGTCGGATTGCGGAGCGAGTCACGGTCGGTCCTTTTATGCGGGCCGGATGATGACGGGCTTGACGGTGGCTGTCTTCATCATACGGCGGCCAAACGCCGCCTCCTCGGAGGCGACATGGTCTTCAATCGGCTGACCATGGAAAGCCATGGCATAGCGGAAGAAAAGCAGGAATCGCAACATAACGCGGCCCTCCCTTTCGAGGCTTAAGAAAGCGACGTTCAACGTCGATGAGTTAACGCTAACAGACGGCCGTGGCGTGGGCAAGGAGAATATGCGCACTGGGTGCGCAGAAGCGCGAAAAGGCAAAGGGTACCAATTGCCTTGTTGTCCCTGTGTCGACAAGAACCCATCGCTGTGCGTGCACTGGGGGTAAAAAATTAAAGATTGTAGGTTCAAAAGGCTGTAGGTTCAGCGGCTCTCTTGTTTGCCCATGGGACGTTGGAGTGCCATTCCCATGGGACTCGGGGTGGCATTAGAGCAAGTCCCGAGCGATCCGAACCGGATCGTCCTGGAAGACCTTTTAGGGGGTGATTTGCTTCAGTATCAGACTCTTAGGGTATGGTGGGTGAGTCCAAAGTCACGCACCATGCCCTAAGGATCTGCTGGCGTTCGACGTCAGGGCTCGAAAGGCGGTGGATATGGGTGTGATGCAGAGCACCGGCGGCGGACCGGTCCCCTCCAATCCCTTCGCGAACGGCGGCGCGGGATACGCGCGCCATCGGCCCACGTATCCACGGCGGCTCGCCGACGTCCTCGCCGACTCCTGCCCTTGGACCCATCATGCCCTGGATGTCGGCTGCGGAACGGGTCAGTTGTCGGGGCTGCTGGCGGATCGCTTTGCGCGCGTCACCGCGACCGATCCAAGCCCGGCGCAACTGGCCCACGCGCGACCCTGCCCCGGTGTCACCTACGTGGAGGAGCCGGCCGAGCGCATGGGGCTCGACGACTCGTGCGTGGATCTGGTGGTGGCGGCCCAGGCGGCCCACTGGTTCAACCTGGACGCCTTTTATGCCGAGGCGCGGCGCGTGGCGAGGCCGGGCGCGCTACTGGCCCTGATCTCCTATGGGGTGCCCACGCTGGAGGGCGCGGCCGGCGCGCGTCTGCACCAGTTCTACTGGACGGACATCCATCCGTTCTGGCCAAAGGGGCGCGAGCACGTCGAGCGCGGCTACCAAAGTCTCCCGTTTCCTTTCGACGAGGTCGCCCTGCCGCCCCTGACCATCGACCGGGACTGGTGTCTGCCCGATCTCCTGGGCTATCTGCGAACGTGGTCGGCTGTCCGCCGGGCGACCGAGACGGGGCAAGGCGCCCGTGTCGACGCTGGCCTTCAGGACCTTGCCGACCTATGGGGTCATCCGGGCGCCGCCCGCCGGATCACTTGGCCGATCTTCGGGCGGCTGGCGAGGCTAGGGGCGTGACCTCCGCGATCCGTATCAAGAAGCGAAGGCCGGGCGGAAGACAAACGCCTTCGGTGATGGCATGCGCGGGGGCTCTAGGCCCGCGTTGCGCGGGACCGCCGCCTAGAGATTGGTCCATCGCCGTCCGTGGCGGACGTCACAGTCGAACGAGGGCGCGTCCGGTGCTCTGTTCACGCGCATGATCCTGCCGCTTGCCTCCCGCGCGGGGTCGTGCCATCTGTGTCCTCCACATGACATACAGACCCCTGCTTACGGCGAAGGCGTGTCGCTCATCCGCCGCGCGGCGCTGGCTCTCTCCTTCGTCCGGACACCCGCGACACCTTGCGCGGGGTGGCTGGGTGGGGACGGCAGGACACGGACGGCGACGGTCATGGGGTGTGACCGTCGCCGTGAAATCAACTTTAAGGAGCCCCGGGACCATGGCCAGTACGTTGTTCGACAAGATTTGGGCGAGCCACCTGATCGAACGTCAGGAGGACGGCACCTGCCTGATCTACATCGACCGTCACCTGGTCCACGAGGTCACCAGCCCGCAGGCGTTCGAAGGATTGCGCATGGCGCGCCGCGCCGTTCGCGCACCCAACGCGACCCTGGCGGTGGCCGACCACAACGTCCCCACAACCGACCGGTCCCAGGGCATCGCCGACCCAGAAAGCGCCTTGCAGGTGCAGACCCTGGAGGACAACTGTAAGGCTTTCGGGGTCGAATACCTGCCCATGACCGACATCCGGCAGGGCATCGTGCATATCGTTGGTCCAGAACAAGGCTTCACGCTGCCGGGCGCGACCATCGTTTGCGGCGACTCGCACACCTCCACCCATGGCGCCTTCGGGGCCCTGGCCTTCGGGATCGGCACGTCCGAGGTCGAGCACGTGCTGGCCACCCAGACCCTGCGCCAGACGCCGGCCAAGAACATGCGGGTGACCGTCAAGGGCCAGGTGGGCGCCGGGGTGACCGCCAAGGACATCGTGCTCGCGATCATTGGCCGTCTGGGCACCGCCGGTGGTACCGGTTATGTGATCGAGTATGCGGGCGAGGCCATCCGGGCGCTGTCCATGGAAGGCCGCATGACGGTCTGCAACATGACCATCGAGGCCGGCGCGCGCGCCGGCCTGATCGCGCCTGACGACACCACCTTCGCCTACATCAAGGGCCGCCCCCTGGCACCCAAGGGCGCCACCTGGGAGGCCGCCGTATCTTGGTGGAGGACGCTTGTCACCGACCCGGGGGCCGTGTTCGATACCGAACTCGAGATCGATGCCGCGACCATCGAACCGCAGGTGACCTGGGGCACCAGTCCCGAGAACGTGGCCCCCATCGGCGCCACCGTGCCCGATCCGGAGGCCGAGCCTGATCCCACGCGCCGGGCGTCCATGGAGCGGGCGTTGCGCTACATGGGCCTCACGCCCGGCATGAAGTTGACCGACGTGATCATCGACCGGGTGTTCATCGGGTCCTGCACCAACGGCCGGATCGAGGACCTGCGCGCCGCCGCCGCCCTGGCGAAGGGCCGCACGGTCGCCGATGGCGTCAGCGCCATGGTGGTGCCGGGCTCTGGTTTGGTGAAGGAGCAGGCCGAGCAGGAGGGTCTGGATCAGGTGTTCATCGCGGCCGGTTTTGAATGGCGCGAGCCGGGCTGTTCCATGTGCCTGGCCATGAACGCCGATCGCCTGGCCCCGGGGGAGCGGTGCGCCTCCACCTCAAACCGCAACTTCGAAGGCCGCCAGGGACGCGGCGGGCGAACCCACCTGGTGGGCCCGGAAATGGCCGTGGCCGCCGCCGTGACCGGGCGCCTGACGGACGCGCGGGCCCTTGCCTAGGGTCGGGCGGCCGCGCCCGCGCGGCGAGGGGGACGTCGACGCCATGTACAGCCAGACCACCCGCGATATCACCGTGACGGTCCGGCCGATTTTCCTGGAGGATCAGTCGGAGCCGGAGGACAGCCATTTCGTCTGGGCCTATCAGGTGACCATCGGCAACGGCGGGGCCGAGTCCGTGCAGCTCTTGCGTCGGCACTGGATCATTACCGATGGCTTGGGCCACGTGCAGGAAGTGGAGGGGGCCGGCGTGGTCGGCGAACAACCGATCCTGGAACCCGGCGAGAGCTTCGTCTACACCAGCGGCACGCCGTTGCCCACGCCGTCCGGGTTCATGCGCGGCACCTACGCCATGCGGGTGGTGGACAGCGGCGAGGTGTTTGATGTGACGGTGCCGATCTTTTCCCTGGATTCGCCTCACGGCGCCCATAGCATTCACTGATATTACCTATCCCGCCGGACCGCTGAGTCCGCGCGCGGGCTATGCCCCCTTCCCATCGGTCCACGCCGTGCCCATCTGCCATCAATGGGAGGGGGCCATGGGGCCCTGCGTCGATGGGCATCGCGGTGTCACGCCTTGGCTGGCGTCCCGTTGACCAAGGGCGTCTCGGTTTTAGGGGCGATCCATGGCGGTCAGGTCCCCGTATCCCCCTTCGATCATTTCCAGCGAAGGACTCGGACCCATGAGCCTTGATCGACCCGCCGGCGCGCGATTGCCTGTGGCTTCCCGTGATTATCGCGACGCCGCCGCCAGTCCCACGGATGCGCCCGCCGCCGTCCATCGCCCCAGCCGGGATGAGGCGGAGCGCGCCGTGAGGACACTGATCCAGTGGGCCGGCGACGACCCCGACCGCGAGGGCCTGATCGACACCCCCAAGCGCGTGGCGGCCGCCTACGAGGAGTTCTTCGCGGGCTATCAGGATGATCCCGAGGACATCCTGCGCCGAACCTTCGAGGAAGTGGAAGGCTATGACGAGATGGTGTTGCTGCGCGACATCCGCCTGGAGTCGCATTGCGAGCACCATATGGTTCCGATCGTCGGCAAGGCGCACGTGGCCTATCTGCCCAACAACCGCGTGGTTGGTATCTCCAAGCTGGCGCGGGTCGTGGAGACCTATGCCAAGCGGTTGCAGATCCAGGAGACGCTGACGGCACAGGTGGCCAATACCATCAATGGCGTGCTGGAGCCCAAGGGCGTGGCCGTGGTCATTGAGGCGGCCCACCAGTGTATGACCACCAGGGGTGTGCGCAAGCCCGGGGTCACCATGGTCACCAGCCGCATGCTGGGCGCGTTCCGGACCTGCTCCGATACCCGCAAGGAGTTTCTGTCGATGATTCAGGGTGGGCGCGCCGGTTGACGGCGGCGTGCCCCGGCCGGCGATGCGCTGCCCCTGGGACGGATCGCCCTCGGGTCCCAGGGACCCTCCTCATGGACCGGTCGTCCTCGTTCGGCGCCCTGGACCCGTGTCGGGGGCGCGTGACAGGTCCCCCGGCGGACAGGACCGCGCCGCCTCAGCCACTGGTATGTTGGGGGATATGTCGTTTCGGTGTCGGGTTGGGTTAGACCTGTTCAATGCCCGGTCGGATGGGGTAGAGTGCCGATCCCGGGAACGAGCAGGACCATCATGACCAAG
>JANQGN010000452.1 GCA_028277295.1 Rhodospira sp. | reverse complement strand
TGCGTTCGCAACTTGGATCGAAAAAGCCCTGGCCCCGACCTTGACCGCAGGGGATATCGTGATTTGCGACAATCTGACTGTCTGTCCGGAAAGCCTTGCAAAACACCACATACGGCGTGCGATTCGGGCACAGGCACACACTATATTGTGCTTCCCGAGACTTTCCGGACGGACTCTGAGCGTCCACAAGAACGCGGCCGCTCGACAAGCCATCGAAGCGCGGGGCGCCAAGCTGTTGTTCTTGCCCGCCTATTCCCCCGACCTCAATCCCATCGAAATGCTCTTCGCCAAAATCAAGGCCATCGTCAGAGCAATTGCGCCCAGGGACTTCGATGACCTCCGCACGGCATTGAAAGACGCCCTCGGCAAGGTGCCTCCCGCCGAGTGCCTGAACTATCTCAAACACGCGGGGTATGGCCCAACCTGATCCCAGGTCACTCTAGTCAGCGCCGTGTACCCTGTCGCGGCATCGGCCGCGTCGAGCATAGGAATCGGTCATGTGAACAAAGATTATGCGAAGTCCGATGGGCATCGGGGTGCGGATCCGCGTCTCCTAGCGGCGGCATGCGGAATAACCGACTGATTTCAGTACGTTCCCCCGGGGCCTCGGCGTTGGCATGCGGCCTGCTTGGCTCCATGGCGAAGGCACCGTGTTTTCATACCGAAGAGGGAATTGAAGCTCATGAACAAGGCACTTGCGGGGCTGGCCCTTGGCCTTGGTGTCGTCGCCACGACGCCCGCCGTGGCTCAGGACACGATCAAGGTTGGCATTCTGCATTCCCTCAGCGGAACCATGGCGATCTCCGAGACGACGCTCAAGGACGCCATGCTGATGCTGATCGAAGAGCAGAACAAGAATGGCGGCCTGCTTGGCATGCAAATCGAGCCGGTCGTCGTCGATCCAGCCTCGGACTGGCCGCTGTTCGCGGAGAAGGCGCGCGAGTTGATCGAGGTCAATGGCGTCGCGGCCGTCTTCGGGTGCTGGACCTCGGTCAGTCGCAAGTCCGTTCTTCCTGTGTTCGAGGAACTGAACTCGCTCCTCTTCTACCCCGTCCAGTACGAGGGCGAGGAAAGCCAGCGCAACGTCTTCTACACGGGCGCCGCGCCCAACCAGCAGGCCATTCCCGCCGTCGACTACTTGATGGACCAGGGTGTTGAACGCTGGGTCCTGGCCGGGACCGACTACGTCTACCCACGCACAACCAACAAGATCCTTGAGCAATATCTTAAGGATAACGGTGTCGCCGAAGAAGACGTCATGATCAACTACACGCCGTTCGGGCATTCGGACTGGCAGACGATCGTGGCCGACATTAAGGCGTTCGGCTCGGCCGGCAAGATGACCGCCGTGGTCTCCACCATCAACGGTGACGCCAACGTGCCGTTCTACAAGGAGCTGGCGAACCAAGGCATCGAGGCGACAGATATTCCCGTCGTGGCATTCTCCGTCGGGGAAGAGGAACTCGCCGGCATCGATACCGGCCCGCTGGTCGGCCATCTGGCGGCCTGGAACTATTTCATGTCCGCGGACACCGACGCGAACCATGACTTCATCGATACCTGGCATGCCTTTATCGGCGACGACACGCGCGTGACCAATGACCCGATGGAGGCGCATTACATCGGCTTCAACATGTGGGTCAAGGCGGTCGAGGCGGCCGGCACCACCGACCCGGATGCGGTCATCGACAGCATCATCGGCGTGTCCGTTCCCAACCTGACAGGCGGGTATGCGGCCATGATGCCGAACCACCATATCACCAAGCCGGTGCTGATCGGCGAGATCCAGGATGATGGACAGTTCGAGATCGTGGACTCCACCAACGGCCTGGTCGTCGGCGATGCCTGGTCCGACTACCTGCCGGAATCGGCGCCGCTGATCTCCGATTGGCGCAAGCCGCTGTCCTGCGGGAACTTCAACACCGAAACCGGCCAGTGCGGGGGCACCGGCGGCTGATCGCGGCTGTGCTCCGACCGGCGCGCAGAGGGGAGGGCCGGCCGCGGCCGGCTCCTTCCCACGGCCGCGCCACCCGTGTCGACCCCGCGATGGATATCCTCCGCTCATGACCCGTCCGCACCGTCTCATCATTCTCGCCGTTCTATGCCTCGGGATCGCCTCGACCACCGCGTTCGCCGACGAGACCAGCCTTCGGGAGATCGCCGCCGGCTTCGTGGGCGCCAACTTCTCCGGCGTGTCGGAGACGGCCCAGACCCTGGCCGAGACCGGCGACCCGGCCGCGGCGGTCATTCTTCAGGCGTTGCGCGAGGGCCGGCTCCACTGGATGAAGAGCGACGAGACCCTGATGATCGCCGACCGCGACGGCAGGGAGATGCGCCTGTTCGAGCTGTTCAGCGAAGAGCCAGCCGGCACGGCCCGTCGCCGTGACCTGTCCAAGGTCAAGGTGAACAACGCCATCCGCAACCAGGTCGACGGGCTGATCGGCGGGCTGACCCTGCTGTCGCCCGATCCCGAGGCACGCCGGTCCGCCGTCACGGCGGTGTTCGAGCGGCGAGATCCCGCCTTTCTGGAAACCCTGAACCGAGCCATCGAGCAGGAAGAAGACGCGCGTTTGCAGGCGCTGATGGAGGATGCCCGGGCGGCGATCGTGCTGGCCGACGATGGCGCCCCACTGGAGGCCCGCCTCGCCGCCGTGGCGACCATCGAGGCGCGGGGTGGGCAGGACGCGCTCTCCACCCTCGCGGCCGCCCTGTCCGAGGACGCGCCGCCGGCCCTGGTGGACGCCGCGGCCGAGGCACGGGCGACCGTCGAGGCGCGGCTGAAGATATGGGGGTACTCGCAGAACGTCTGGCAGGGGGTGTCGCTCGGCTCCGTGCTGCTGCTGGCGGCCATCGGGCTCGCCATCACCTTCGGGGTGATGGGCGTCATCAACATGGCGCATGGCGAACTTGTCATGCTGGGCGCCTACACAACGTTCTTCGTGCAGGAGATCATTCGCACCAGCGCGCCCGGCCTGTTCGAATGGTCGCTTCTGATCGCCCTGCCGCTGGCGTTCCTGGTCTCCGGGGGCGTGGGCGTGCTGATCGAACGCGGGGTGGTGCGCTGGCTGTACGGACGCCCGCTGGAAACCCTGCTCGCGACCTGGGGCCTCAGCCTGATCCTACAACAGACCGTGCGCACGATCTTCGGGCCGAACAATCGCGAGGTCGGCAATCCGGACTGGATGTCGGGGGCCATGCACCTGGGCGAGTTGACCATCACGTACAACCGCCTCTGGATCATTGTCTTCGCCCTGGCCGTCTTTGCGCTCCTGCTGCTGGTCCTGCGCCACACGCCGATGGGCCTGCAGATGCGCGCCGTCACCCAGAACCGGGCCATGGCCGCCGACATGGGCGTTCGCACGGGCTGGGTCGACGCGATGACCTTCGGCCTGGGCGCCGGGGTCGCGGGGCTGGCGGGCGTGGCCCTCAGCCAGATCGACAATGTCTCGCCCAACCTGGGTCAAAGCTACATCGTGGACAGCTTCATGGTCGTGGTGTTCGGCGGCGCCGGGAACCTGTGGGGCGCGCTGGCCGGCGCCTTCACCCTGGGGATCGCCAACAAGTTCCTGGAACCGGTTGCCGGTGCGGTGCTCGCCAAGATTCTGGTCCTGATCTTTATCATTCTGTTCATCCAGAAGCGTCCGCGAGGCCTGTTCGCCGTGCGCGGCCGGGCGGTGGAGGCCTGAGATGAGTCCGCGCGCGTTCGACCGCCGGTCCTTGGTCTTCCTGGGCCTGCTGTTCATTGTCGTGGTGGCGGTGCCCCTGGCCAACCTGGCCACCGCGCCCGGCTCCTGGGCGCACCTGCCCAGTTTCGCGGTGTCGCTGTTCGGCAAGTACCTGTGTTATGCGCTGCTGGCGGTCGCGCTGGACTTGGTCTGGGGGTACTGCGGGATTCTGAGCCTGGGGCATGGCGCCTTCTTCGCGCTGGGCGGGTACGCCATGGGAATGCATCTCATGCGGGAGATCGGGCCGCGCGGCGTGTACGGCGACCCGGTGCTGCCCGACTTCATGGTGTTCCTGAACTGGGACCGCCTGCCCTGGTTCTGGCACGGCTTCGACATGGTCTGGTTCGCGCTGGCCATGACCATGGTCGTCCCGGGCGTGCTCGCCTTCGTCTTCGGCTGGCTGGCGTTTCGCTCCCGCGTGACAGGGGTTTATCTGTCCATCATGACGCAGGCCCTGACCTATGCCCTGATGCTGGCGTTCTTCCGCAACGAAATGGGCTTCGGCGGCAACAATGGCCTGACCGACTTCAAGGATGTGCTGGGCTTCGACCTGCAGTCCGATGCCACGCGGGCCGGGCTGTTCGTGCTGTCGGGCCTGGCCCTGGCCCTTGGGTTCATTCTGTGCCGGGTCATCGTGACGTCCAAGGCGGGCAAGGTGCTGGTCGCCGTGCGCGACGCCGAGAGCCGGACCCGCTTCCTGGGCTACCGGGTGGAGAGCTACAAGCTGTTCGTCTTCACCGTTTCGGCCATGCTGGCCGGGCTGGCGGGCGCTCTCTACACGCCGCAGGTGGGCATCATCAATCCCAGCGAATTCTCGCCGGCCAACTCCATCGAGATCGTCATCATGGTGGCGTTGGGCGGGCGCGGCACGCTGGTCGGCGCGGCCCTCGGCGCCATCGTCGTGGGCGCGGCGAACACCCTGCTGACCGGCTGGTTCCCGGATTTCTGGCTGTTCGTCCTGGGCGGGCTGTTCGTGGCGGTGACCCTGTTCATGCCGCGCGGGATCCTTGGCGTTCTCGAACGCGGGGGACCGGCGCGGCCGGGCGCGCCGGCCGGTCTCGCGCCGCGACGGAAGGAGGCCTAGGTCATGCCACCTGGTCCGGCACTCCGCGCGACCTCCGCGCTGCTGTACCTCGACGGTGTTTCGAAGAGCTTCGACGGGTTCCGCGCCATCAACGGGCTGTCGTTCATTGTCGAGCCTGGCGAACTCCACGCGGTCATCGGCCCGAACGGCGCCGGCAAGACCACGATGATGGACATCGTCACCGGGAAGACCAAACCCGACGAGGGCACCGTGTTGTGGGACGGGCGGGTCGACCTGGCCCGGATCGACGAGGCCGGGAGCGCGCGCCTGGGAATCGGCCGGAAGTTCCAGAAGCCCACCGTGTTCGAGACCCACTCGGTCGAGGACAACCTACTGCTGGCGCTGAACGCGGATCGCGGGGTCTTCGCGACACTGTTCGCCACCCTGTCGGCCGCGCAGGCCACCCGGATCGACGACCTGCTCGCCCTCGTCCGGCTGGAGGACCGTCGCCACACACTGGCCGGCGGGCTGTCGCACGGCCAGAAGCAGTGGCTCGAAATCGGCATGCTGCTGGCCCAGGACCCCAAGCTGCTGCTTGTCGATGAACCGGCGGCCGGCATGACGGACGACGAGACGATGCGCACGGCCCAGTTGCTGCGGGACATCGCGGGAGACCACGCGGTGGTCGTTGTCGAGCACGATATGGCGTTCGTGCAGGCGCTGGATTGCCGCGTCACCGTGCTGCACCAGGGCACGGTGCTGGCCGACGGGTCGCTGGCCCATGTCAGTGCCGTGCCTGAAGTCATCGATGTGTATCTGGGGCGATAGCGGCCATGCTCACTGTCCAAGACATTGACCTTTACTACGGTGCCGCGATCGCGCTCAAGACCGTCTCCATCGAGGCCCGGCCGGGCGCGGTGACCTGCATCCTGGGGCGCAACGGAGTCGGCAAGACCTCGCTGATGCGCGCCATCTGCGGGCGGCATCCGATCGCGGCGGGCGAGATCCGGCTGGACGGCGCGCCGATCCACGCCCTGCGTCCGGAGAGCCGCGCCCGCAAGGGACTGGCCTCGGTGCCGCAGGGGCGCGAGATCTTTCCGCTCCTGACGGTCCGCGAGAACCTGGAGATCGGCTACGCGCCCTTGCCGCGCAAGGACCGGACCATCCCCGAGGAGATCTTCGAGATGTTCCCCGTCCTGCGCCAGATGCTGGGGCGGCGCGGCGGCGATCTGTCCGGCGGTCAGCAGCAGCAGCTGGCGATTGGGCGAGCCCTGGTGACCCGGCCGCGCCTGCTGCTGCTGGATGAACCGACCGAGGGAATCCAGCCGTCCATCATCAAGGATATTGGGCGCGCCATCGATCGCCTGCGCGGCAAGGGACCGGCCTCGGGCCCGACCGCCGAAGAGGTCGAGGAGATCAGGCACGCGGTCGCGACGGTGCGCGAACGCGGTGACATCGCCATCGTCCTTGTGGAGCAGTACTTCGATTTCGCCCGTGACCTGGCCGACACGTACTACGTCATGGATCGGGGTGAGATCGTGGCACAGGGCACGGGCGCGGACCTGAAGGACCCCGCGCGCGAGGCCGAGGTGCGGCGCCGCCTGACGGTCTGATGCCGACCCGTCGCCGCCCGGTGGCCCGGCAGCGTGCCCCCGCCCATCGGACATGCCGTCAGTCAGGGGGGATGGCGCCGCGCTGGGCCGTGATCGGGCCGTATTCCGCGATCTGGCGATGCAGCTCGAACCTGAAGATGTGGTCCTTGATCTCGCGCGTCCGCTCCAGGTCGCAGGTGGCGGTGATGACCTCGTCCGCGACGGTCGAGGCCATGGCGACGATCTCCCCCGTGGGCGCAATGATGCAGCTCTGCCCCAGCAGGTCGCAGCCCTCCTCGCGGCCGGCCTTGGCGGTGGCGACCACCCACATGCCGTTCTGATAGGCGCCCGCCTGCATGCACAAATGATTGTGAAATCCTTGAAGATGATCGTGTTCCGGAACAGGTGGATAGTGGATCGGCGTGTTGTAGCCGAGCAAGGCCATCTCCACCCCCTTCAGCCCCAGCACGCGGAACGTTTCCGGCCAGCGCCGGTCGTTGCACAGGGCCATGCCCATCACACCGCCGAAGGCCCGCCAGGCGCCGAAGCCCAGGTTGCCGGGTTCGAAGTAGCGCTTCTCCAGGTGCTGGAACGCCCGCCAGGGCTCATGCTCGACATGTCCCGGCAGGTGGATCTTGCGGTAGGTGCCGACCAGCCGGCCCGACGGATCCACCAGGATCGCGGTGTTGAAGCGGTGCCGTGTGCCGTCCGCGGCGGTCGCCAGTTCCGCATACCCCAGGTAGAAGCCCACACCCAGGTCGGACGCCGCGTCGAACAGGGGGCGAGTCTCGGGGCCGGGCATCTCGGTCTCGAAAAAGGCATCAAGGTCGGCGGGGTCCTCCATGAACCAGCGCGGAAAGAACGTGGTCAGGGCCAGTTCCGGAAACACCACCAGGCGGGCCCCGCGTCCGGCGGCCTCCCGCAGCAGGGCGACCAGGCGGGCCACCGTCGCCGCGCGGCTGTCGGCCAGGGCGACGGGTCCCAACTGTGCCGCGGCCACGGTCAGCGGGCGGCGCATGTCCGGGGTGGGAGCGGAAGCGATCATGGGCGGTCCTGCGCGACGGGCACGGCGAGGTCAACCAGCAGGTCGAGCAGCACCGCCGCCCCGGCCTTCAGGTGGACGTCGTCCGTGTGTTCGGTGACGTTGTGGCTGACGCCCCCGGCGGAGGGTACGAAGATCATCCCGGTCGGGCAGACCCGGGCCATCATCTGGGCGTCGTGGCCGGCACCCGACGGCATCCGGCGCACGGACAGGCCGCGGGCCCGCGCCGCCGCCTCCACACGATCCACCATGGCGGGATCGAAGGCCACCGGCTCGAACCGCGCCAGGGAGCGGCGGGTGACCGAGCAGCCTTCGGCGGCGGCCAGCCGGTCGATTTCGGCGAAGGCGGCCCGCTCGGCCTCCTGAAGCAGGCCCTCATCGGTGTTGCGCAGATCGAGGGTGAACCGTGCCCGGCCGGGGACCACGTTGATGAGGTTGGGGGTCAGGGCCAGCGATCCGACCGTGGCGACCTGATCGCCGCCCATGCGACGGGCGAGATCGCGCACAAAGGCCGCCGTCGCCGTGGCGACGTAGCCGGCGTCGCGGCGCAGGCGCATGGGTGTGGTGCCGGCATGGTTGGAGGTGCCTTCGACCGTCACCTCGGTCCACGAGATCCCCTGCACGCCCTCGACCGCGCCGATGGCAATGGCCTGTTCTTCCAGCACCGGCCCCTGCTCGATATGCAACTCCACAAAGGCATGGACGGCGGGGACCGCCACCGGCGCCGGCCCGGCGTAGCCGATGGCGGCAAGGGCGTCGCCGACGGTCTGGCCGTCGATGCCCTCGGTCGCCAGCGCCTCGGCCAGCGCCAGCCCCCCCACGTAGACGAGGCTGCCCATCATATCCGGCGCGAAGCGGGCGCCCTCCTCGTTGGTGAACACGCCCACGGCCAGCGGCCGCCGGGTGGTCACACCGGCGTCATTGAGCGCGGCGACCACCTCCAGCCCGGCGAGAACGCCCAGGGTGCCGTCGTAAAGGCCGCCGGTGCGCACGGTGTCGATATGCGAGCCGGTCATCACGGGCGGACCGTCCTCCAGTCCCGACCGCACGCCGATGATGTTGCCGATGGCGTCGATGGAGACATGCAGGCCAAGCTCGCGCATCCAGCCCGCCACCAGGTCGCGCCCCGCCTTGTCCTCGGGCGTCAGGGCGAGGCGGCACACGCCGCCGCCCTCCAGGGCACCCACCCGCCCCAGGGCGTCCAGGCGGGCGCGCAGGCGGGACCCGTTCAGCCGGACCTCGGCCGTCATGACGCCGTCTCCTCGATGGTTTCCGCGGGACGGCCAACCAACTCGGCATAGAGCGCGGGGTCGGTCGCGCCCTCGGTGGAGAACACCAGCACGCGGCTGTCCGCGTCCAGGCCAAGGGCGGCCTTCAGGGCCGGGTCGGCCATCGCCAGCAGACAGCCGGCCAGGCCGGCGGTCGCGCTCTCGCCCGCCACCAGCGGCGGGTCATACCGGCCGGAGGCGAGCAGCCGCATGACCTCGACCGCGGCCGCGTCCGGCACGGTCAGACCGTCATGAAGGCCGGCGTCCAGCACCTCCCAGGCCAGGAGCGAGACCTCGCCGCAGGCCAGCCCGGCCATCAGGGTGTCGAGGTCGCCGTGTACCGCCACCGGATGGCCGGCGCGCAGACTCTCGACGATGCAGGCGGCCCGGTCCGGCTCCACCGCGACCACGCGCGGCCGGTCGGCGCCCCAGGCTTCCCACGTCTGGGCCACCACCGCGGCGGCCAGTCCGCCGACGCCGCCCTGGATGAACACGTGCGTCGGCGGGGCGTCAATCTGGTGAACCACCTCGTCCACCATGACCGTGTAGCCCTGCATGACGTCGCGGGGGATCTCCATGTAGCCGGGGTACGAGGTGTCGGAGACCACCACCCAGCCATGGGCGGCGGCGTCCTCGGCCGCCTTGCGCACCGAGTCGTCGTAGGTGCCGGGCACGCGCCGGACCTCGGCCCCATAGTGGGCGATGGCGTCGCACCGGGCCTGGCTGACGGTCGCGTGAACATAGATCACACAGCGGCAGCCGTGGCGGTCCGCGCCCCAGGCGACCGAGCGTCCGTGGTTGCCATCGGTGGCGCAGCAGACGGTCAGGCCGGCCACCTGCGCCCGCCAGCGGCCGGCGATCAGGTCGGCGGCCGTCACGGGCGCGGGGATGCCTTGCCCGGCCAGATGCCGGCGCAGCACCTGAAGCACGGCGTAGGCGCCGCCCAGTGCCTTGAAGCTGCCCAGGCCGAAGCGGGATGCCTCGTCCTTGACGAACACCGCCCCCAGGCCGGCGGCGCCGGCCAGCCCGTCCAGGCGGCGCAGCGGGGTCTCGGCGTATGCAGGCCAGGACTCGATTTCCGCGCGGGCGGCGGCCAGCCCCTCCGGGCTCAGCACGGCGCATTCGCGGGGGCCGATGGGACGTCCCCGGGCGACGCGGGGGTTGGCGACATGCTCGACGGCATGCGTGGCCAGAAGGGGAGACAGGTCTGCGGACACAAGGGGAGCTTTCATGTGGGAACACCGAACAGCCATACAACACGAACCGGAACGGCCACCGTCACCGGCGGCCGCCCCGGCGCGTCGGGACATCAGTCCGCCAGGCCGAGTTCGGTCCTCGCGGTTTCGATCTCGGCCAGCATGGCCTCCAGCATGGCAACGCCGGCCTCGCCATACTGCTCCTCGATCAGGGCGCGCACGGCCGGCTGGGCGGCGGCGGCGAACTTGACCTGCTCCTCGGGCGAGACCGCATTGACCTCCATGTTGGCGGCCAGCTTGGGCAAACCGCGATCGGACGCCTCGATGACGCGGGAAACGCCGCGTCCCGCCGCCACCGCGACGTCCGCGGCCCAGTCGACGATGTCCTGGTGTTCGTCGCTCAGCCCCTCATAGAACGCGCCGTTCATCATCCAGATGTAGGGCGTGATGACATGGTTGGTGATCGACAGATACTGCTGCACCTCGTCGAACTTGGCGAAGGCGATGATGGGGACCGGGTTCATCTGGCCGTCGGCGACACCGGTCTGAAGGGCGGTGTAGACCTCGGCCCAGGGCAGCGGGGTGGCCTGTGCGCCCAGGGAGTCGACCATCGCCTGGTGGGTCGGCAGGGTCATGGTCCGGATCCGCAGGCCCTCCATGTCCTCGACACGCTCGATCGGGCGCCTGGAGTTGGTGAAGGCGAAGAAGCCACCGCTGTCCAGCAGGCCCAGGACCTTGGTGCCCGTGGTTTCCTCCAGGCCGGTGGCGAACCGCTGACCGAAGCCGCTGGACAGGTCCATCACCCGGTCGGACACGGCGATGTTCGGGAACGCGAACGGAATGTCGAACACACCCACCAGCGGGTAGTGCTGCGCGACACCGCCGGCCGAAGAGATGGTGGCCTCGACGATGCCATCGCGCACCTGCTGGATGACCTCGTTGTCCTTGCCAAGCTGGCCGTTGGGATAGACCTCGACCGCGATCTCGCCACCCGAGGCGGTCTCGACCAGAGACTCGAACACCGCGGCCATGGCGCCGGAGTGGCTCTCGAACGGATCGGCGGGGTTCAGGTGCGCCAGCCGAAGGGTGACGTCGGCGGCCCAGGCCGGGCCGGCGGCGGCCACGGTGGCAAGAACGCCGGCGGCGGTGAGGGTCTTGAGGGAAGCGGTCCGTTTCATCGTCGGTCAGTCTCCATGGAACGGTCTTGAGGAAGCACGGTGGTCGAGGGGTCAGAGGCCAAGCAGCCGGGGCACGAACAGGGACAACCCCGGCCAGAAGGCGACGACAAGCAGGATCGCCGCCTCGGCCAGCAGGAACGGCCACAGGGATCGGGTGATGTTCTCGATAGATTCCTTGGTGACCGACGCCAGCACGAACAGGCAGGCGCCGACGGGCGGTGTCATCAGCGAGATGTTGAGGGCGAGGATGATCATGATGCCGGCGTGGACCGGGTCCATGCCGATCTGCAGCGTCAGCGGCGCCAGCACCGGGGCCAGGATGATGAGCGTCGCGTTGATGTCCATGAACAGGCCGATCAGCAGCAACAGCGCCAGGATCATGGCGATGATGGCCTGCGGGTTGTCGGAGACGGACAGGAACGCTTGGGCGATGGTCTGCGGGATCTGATTGAAGGTCATCCACCAGCCCAGGATCGACGCCGACGCGATGATGAGGAAGATCACCCCCGTGATACGCACGGTGCGCAACATCATCTGATACAGGTCGGTCCAGGTCAGGGCACGGTACACGACACCGCCGATGAACAGGGCATAGGCCACGGCGATGGAGGCGGCCTCGGTCGGCGTGGCGATGCCGCCCAGGATCGACCCGAGAATGAACACCGGCAGGATCAGCGCCAGGAGGCTGCCCCGAAAAGCCCTCAGGATCGCCCACAGGGACGGCCGCGTATCGCTCTTGGGCAGGTTCAGGCGCCGCCCCAGGGCCGCGATCACGCACATGCAGACCAGGCAGATCAGCAGGCCCGGCAGGATGCCGGCGGCGAAGAGCCCGGCGATGGACACGCCCATGAGCGAACCGTAGATGACCGCCAGGGTGGACGGCGGAATGGTTGGGCCGATGATCGATCCGGCCGCCGTGACCGCGCAGGCGAAGGGCCGAGGGTAGCCCTGCTTGACCATCGCCGGGACCAGCGTGTTACCAAAGGCCGCCGCGTCCGCCGTGGCGGCCCCGGTGATGCCGGCGAACATGACGGAGGCGACCATGTTGGAATGCGCCATGCCGCCGCGCATCCAGCCCACCAGCACGTCCGCGAACCGCACCAGGCTGAGCGTGATGCCGCTGCGGTTCATGATCTCGCCGGCGAAGATGAAGAACGGCATGGCCAGGAACGGGAAAAGGTCCAGGCCCGCGAACATGCGGTCGGGGACCATCTGCAGGAACCGGCCGCCGCCCATGTCCACGATGCCGACCAGGCCAGCGACACCCAGCACGAACCCGACCGGCATGCCCAGGATCAGCAACGCGAAGAAGACGATGGCGACGACCAGCATGGCGGGGCTCCCGGAGCGCGGGGTCAGAGGTCGGCCCGGCTGGCGGCGGTCACGCCGTCATCCGCGAACCAGTCATGCACGGCGACCAGAATCAGCTGGGCGCAGGCGAGCGATGCCGCCAGCGGAACGCCCATGAACGGCCAGGCTTTCGGGATCTGCTCGATCATCGTGAAGCGGGAGAATCCGCGCTCCACCATGCCGATGCCGTAGACCAGGATCACCGCGAAAAAGGCGAAGGCGATCAGGTCGAACGAAACCGCCAGCCCCTTGCGCATTCCCTTGGGGAACCGGGTGAACACCACCATGACGCCGATGTGTTCGCGATGCGAGATGCCGCACGAGACCGCCAGAAGCGCGATCCAGATCATCAGATAGCGCGCCAGTTCCTCGGTGAAGGTCAGGTTCCAGGGCAGCACGTAGCGCACCAGCACGCCCAGCCAGACATCCAGGATCAGCACGGCGAACAGCGCGACGCAGACCCGCTCCACCCAGCGGTTCAGTCGACGGCTTGCCTTGAGCGCCCACTCCCCCAGCGGGTGCCGTGGCGGTGGCGGGCCCGGTTCGGGCGCGTCCGAGGCGTCGATGACCGGCGGCATGGGCGCGTGCATCCTGTGCTCGAGAACGGGCTGACACGAGACGCTGACACGAGAGACGGGGCGGGTCGGCAACCGGGCCCGGGCCGTGCGCGGCTCGCCCCGGCAGACAGGCGGATGTTGAAACTGCTGAAACAAGATGTCAATATGTTTGAAACTGTGGTTTCGGCACGAAGGCGGAACAGCCGCTGCCGGAACCACCCAGCGAGGGTCCAGCGATGACCAAGACAAGCCATCCGGTCGATGGACCGACGCCAAAGCCCGACGCGCGCGGACCGTCGATCGAGAGCCGGATCCACGACCACTACGAATCGTTGCCCGACTCGGAACGCAAGCTGGCCGACATCATCCTGGAGCGCGCCGTGGACCTGAGCGCCTTCAAGGCCAGCGAACTGTCGGCCTTGGCGGGTGTGTCGAAGGCGGCGGCGACCCGCCTGTTCCAGCGCCTCGGCTTCGACGGGTTCGACGAAGCGCGTCTGGCCGCGCGGGCGCGCCGCGACTGGGGCTCGCCGCTGTACATGGGGGCGTCGGGGAGCGGCGCCGCGCTGAGCGGACCGGCGACCCTGCTGGAGGACGAGATCGACCTGCTGAGGCGGTCCGTACGGCGGCTCTCACCGGCCATGATTGACGACGTGGCCGCTGCCATGGTGGGCGCGCGGCGCATCTGGCTGCTGGGGTATCGGAACAGTCGCTTCCTGGCCGACTACCTGCGCTGGCAACTGATCCAGTTTCGCGGCGACGTCACCGTTCTGCCGGGCACTGGCGAGACCGCCGGCGAATACCTCGCGGACCTGACGGAGCGGGATGTCCTGGTAGTGGTCGCGTTGCGCCGGCGGGTGCGCGGCCTGCTGGAGGTTATGGAGGCGGCACGCGCGGTCGGCACGCCGATCATCCTGGTCACCGACCCGACGGCGCGGCGCCTGCCGGCGCTGGCCGACTGGACCCTGACCGTGGAGACGCAGGGCCACTTCGCCTTCGATTCCTGCGGCCCCGCGCTGGCGCTCTGTCGGTTCCTGGCGGTGACCGCGCTCGGCAAGGCCGGGCGGCGGGGGCGCGCCCACATGGAACGGGTCGAACGGCGGCATGAGACCCTGGATGTCTTCAATTGAGCGTACCTGGGCCGCCTCACCGCCCAAGGCCCATGGCGCGGGGCTCGAACCATGCGTATCGTGGCGGGCGACCACGGCGTGAGACCCGGCCCGGGAAGGGGGCGAGGCAGCATGATACGAACCCCGGAGCGACGGCCGTGAGCCCCGACGGATGCCGCGCGGCACCGGCCGGGCGCCGTCAGACGGCGGTGGGCCGGCTGGGGCTGACACTGCGGGGCGATGGCCCGGTGACGCGGCTGGTCGATCTGGACCAGGCGGCGCCTCTGCGTGCCCTTTTCCCCCATCCCGTCCCCGGGGAGCCCCTGACGGCCTGTGTGACCAACACCGCCGGCGGTCTGGTGGCGGGGGACGTCCTGGGCCTCTCGGTCACCCTTGGGGGCGGGGCGCGGGCGATGGTCATGGCTCAGGCCGCCGAGAAGGTCTATCGCTCCGGTGCCGGGGCCGAGGCCGGGGTCTCGGTGCGGCTCACCGCCGGGCCCGAGAGCTGGCTGGAGTGGCTGCCACGCGAGACCATCGTGTTCGACCGTGCCCGGTTGCGGCGCGAGACGGCGCTGGATCTGGACCCGACGGCACGGGTGCTGACGGGCGAGATCCTGGTGCTGGGGCGGCGTGCCCACGGCGAAGTGCTTTCAAGCGGACTGATCCGCGACGCCTGGCGGGTCTCCGTCGGCGCGCGTCTGGTCTGGGCGGACGCCCTGCACCTGGAGGGCGATCTGGCGCGGGCGCGGCGGGCGCCGGCCGGTTTCGCCGGCGCCGAGGCGTTGGCCACGGTGATCGCCCGCCTGCCGGGTGTGGCCGGCGGCGAGGCGGCGTTGACCGACGCCATCCGCGCCCGCCTGGAGACGCACGACACGGTCCGGGCCGGATCCACGACGATCAACGGTATCGTGATTTCCCGTATCCTCTCGCACACCGCCGAGGCGGCGCGCGACGCCTTCGCCGACGTCTGGGGCCTGCTTCGGCGGGCCGGCGGCGGCTATGCGGCAACCCTGCCGCGGCTCTGGTCCATCTGAACGAGAAAGGGGGGGCTTCCGACCCATGCACCTCACGCCCCGGGAAAGAGACAAGCTGCTTGTCGCCATGGCCGCGCAGGTCGCCCGCCGGCGCCTGGATCGCGGCGTGCGCCTCAACCATCCGGAGGCCGTCGCCCTCATCACCGATGCCGTCGTGGAGGGGGCGCGCGATGGCCGCTCGGTCGCCGACCTGATGCGCGCGGGCGGCCAGGTGCTGACCCGCGACCAGGTCATGGAGGGGATCCCCGAGATGATCCCCGAGATCCAGGTCGAGGCGACCTTCCCCGACGGCACCAAGCTGGTGACCGTGCATCAGCCCATCCGCTAGTGCACCGATCCAGACAGAAGATGCCGTCCGCACTCTTCTGTCTGGATCGAAAGTGCACTAGAAACAATGTCTTGTGCAGCGACATGTGCCTTCAAGGGTGAATCCCTTGAATGCGTTGCTGCCCTAGGGAGACCGCGGCCATGATCCCCGGAGAGCTTCTTCCCGCCGCCGGTGTGCTGACCCTGAACGACGGGCGCGAGACCCGTTCGCTCAGGGTCGCCAACACCGGCGACCGCCCGATCCAGGTGGGCAGCCACTATCACTTCGCCGAGACAAACGCCGCGCTGTCCTTCGACCGGGCGGCGGCGCGGGGCTTCCGGCTGGACGTTCCGGCCGGCTCGGCCGTCCGCTTCGAGCCTGGCCAGACCCGCGAGGTCACTCTGGTGGCCTTCGCCGGGCGGCGCTTCGTTTATGGGTTCACGGGCGCGGTCCAGGGGCCGCTGGAGGGTTGACGCCATGGCCATGCAGATCGAGCGCGGCGCCTACGCCGCCATGTTCGGCCCCACCACCGGGGACCGCCTGCGGCTCGCCGACACGGATCTGGTGATCGAGGTCGAGCGCGACCTGACCACCTACGGCGAGGAGGTCAAGTTCGGCGGCGGCAAGGTCATCCGCGACGGCATGGGGCAGTCCCAGACCGCGCGCGCCGCCGGGGCCGTCGACACCGTCATCACCAATGCCCTGATCGTCGACCATGCCGGTATTCTCAAGGCGGACGTCGGGCTGAAGGATGGCCGGATCGCCGCCATCGGCAAGGCCGGCAACCCCGACGTCCAGCCGGGCGTCGACATCATCATTGGCCCGGGCACGGAGGCCATCGCCGGCGAGGGGCGGATTCTCACCGCCGGCGGCATCGATGCCCACATCCACTGGATCTGTCCGCAGCAGATCGACGAGGCCCTGGCGTCCGGCATCACCACCATGCTGGGCGGCGGCACCGGGCCGGCCGAGGGAACCAACGCGACGACCTGCACGCCCGGCCCCTGGCATCTCGCCCGGATGCTCCAGGCGGCCGAGGGGCTGCCCATGAATCTGGGCTTCTTCGGCAAGGGCAACGCCAGCCTGCCGGCGGCCCTGGAGGAACAGGTCCGGGCCGGGGCCATCGGCCTGAAGCTGCACGAGGACTGGGGCACCACGCCCAGCGCCATCGATTGCTGCCTGACGGTCGCCGAGGCGCACGACATCCAGGTTGCCATCCACACGGACACCCTGAACGAAAGCGGGTTCGTCGAAGCCACCCGGACCGCCTTCAAGGGGCGCACGATCCACGCCTTTCACACCGAGGGCGCGGGCGGCGGCCACGCCCCGGACATCATCCGCCTGGCCGGTGACGCCAACGTGCTGCCCAGTTCCACCAATCCCACCCGGCCCTTCACGGTCAACACCATCGACGAGCATCTGGACATGCTGATGGTGTGCCATCACCTGGACCCGGCGATCCCCGAGGATGTGGCCTTCGCCGAGAGCCGCATCCGAAAGGAGACCATCGCGGCCGAAGACATCCTTCACGACATGGGCGCCTTCTCCATGATTGCCTCGGACAGCCAGGCCATGGGCCGCGTGGGCGAGGTCGTCTGCCGCACCTGGCAGACCGCGCACAAGATGAAAGTGCAGCGCGGCCGGCTTCCGGAGGAGACCGGCGACAACGACAACCTGCGCGTCCGCCGCTACATCGCCAAGTACACCGTCAACCCGGCCATTGCCCACGGCATGGCCGACCATGTGGGGTCGGTTGCGGTCGGCCAGCTGGCCGACCTGGTGCTGTGGAAGCCAGCCTTCTTCGGCGTCAAACCGGACCTGGTGCTGAAGAGCGGAACCATCGCCCTGGCCGCGATGGGCGATCCCAACGCCTCGATCCCGACGCCGCAGCCTGTCCACTACCGGCCCATGTTCGGCGGCTTCGGACGATCGCTGACCAACAGCATGGTGACCTTCGTCTCGGGCGCCGCGCTGGAGGCCGGGATCGGCGACGCCCTGGGCCTGCGCCGGCCTCTGTTGGCGGTGCGCGGGTGCCGTTCCGTGACCAAGGCGGACATGGTGCTGAATGACGCCACCCCCCTCATCGAGGTTGATCCGGAAACCTACGAGGTGCGGGCGGACGGAACCTTGCTCACCTGCGACCCGGCCGAGGTGTTGCCCATGGCCCAACGCTATTTCCTGTTCTGACGCCCGGACCCGACGCCATGACCGTGACCGAAACCGAGGGCGCGCCACGCCGCGCCATCCGCCACCATCCCGCCGGCACCTGGCCCGAGGAGCGGACCGGCGGGCGCGTGACCCTGGCCTGCGCGGAGCGGCACCGGCGCCGCGTGCGCCTGCGGGACGATGCCGGGGCCGCCTTCCTGCTCGACCTGCCGACGGCGGTGGCCATGCACGACGGCGACGGCCTGGAACTGACGGACGGCCCGTTCATTCGGGTGGTGGCGCGGGCCGAGCCGGTGCTCGACATCGCCTGCGCGGATGCGCGCCACGCCGCCCGCATGGCCTGGCACCTGGGCAACCGCCACCTGCCGGTCGAGGTGCTGGCGGACGGCCTGACCCTGCGAATCGCCGACGACCCTGTCATCGCCGACATGGCGCGCGGCCTGGGTGGGACCGTGTCCCGGCACGACGCACCCTTCGCGCCGGAGGGCGGGGCCTATCCATCGGGACACGGCCATGACCACGCCTGAGCCCGTGGACGGGCCCCTCGCGGACCCGGCCTTGCATCGGCTGCTGGCCTGGCTGTCGCCCGCCTTTCCGGTCGGCGCCTTCACCTGGAGCCACGGCCTGGAGGCGGCCGTCGAGACCGGGCTGGTGCGCGACCGCGACAGCCTGACCGACTGGGTGGGCTGGATCGTCGAACAGGGCGCCGGGCGGCTGGACGCCGACTGCCTGCGCGAGGCCCATCTCGCGGTCCTGGCCGGGGACCGCGCCCGTCTGCTGGCGATTGCCAACGAGGCCGCCGCGTTGCGCGGCACGGCGGAGATGGCCCGGGAAGCCTCCGCCCAGGGGGCCGCCTTCCTGCGCGCCATCGGCGACGGCTGGCCGGTCACCGGCCTCGCCGAGGTCCGGGCCGCGCTGACCGGCGCCGGTCTCGACACCACCTATCCGGTCGCGGTCGGGGTGGCCGCGGCCTGCCATGGCCTGCCGCTGCGCCCGGTGCTGGCCGGGTTCCTGCACGCTCTGGGCGCCAACCTGGTTTCCGCCGGGGTGCGCCTGGTGCCCCTGGGGCAGACCACCGGACAGCAGGCCCTGGCCGCGCTGGTGCCGGTGTTTGTCACGGCCACCGAGGCTGCGCTTGCCCGCCCCTGGTCGGACCGGGGCGGCGCCGCGCCCATGGTGGACTGGACCAGCATGCGCCATGAAACCCAATATACGAGGCTGTTCCGATCATGATCGATCCCGTGTCCTCCTCCAACCCGTTGCGGGTCGGCGTCGGCGGCCCGGTCGGCTCCGGCAAGACCGCGCTGCTCGAACACCTGTGCCGGGCGATGACGTACCGCTACGGCATCGCGGCCATCACCAACGATATCTACACCCGCGAGGACCAGCGCATCCTGACCGAGGCCGGCGTGCTGCCGGCGGAGCGGATCATGGGTGTCGAGACGGGCGGCTGCCCGCACACGGCGATCCGTGAGGATGCCTCGATGAATCTGGCCGCCATCGATGTCCTGTGCGGCCGGTTTCCGGACCTGGATCTCGTCCTGGTCGAGAGCGGCGGGGACAACCTGGCCGCCACCTTCAGCCCGGAGCTGGCCGACCTGACGATCTACGTGATCGACGTCGCGGCCGGCGAGAAGATCCCGCGCAAGGGCGGGCCGGGCATCACGCGCTCCGACCTGCTGGTCATCAACAAGACCGACCTGGCGCCGCTGGTGGGCGCGCGCCTGGACATCATGGACGCGGACGCGCGGCGGATGCGCGGCGACCGCCCGTTCGTCATGACCAACCTGAAGACCGGCGAGGGCCTGGAGGCCATCGTCTCGTTCATCATCACCGCCGGCGGCCTGCCCGCGCGGACCGGCGTGCCGGCCGCCGCAACGGATGCCGCAAAGGATGCCGCAACGGACATCGGCGCCTCATGACCGACGAGACCCATCGGGCCGGCCCCTATCACGCCCCGCGTGGCGGCCTGCCACCCCAGACCCAGTTGATGACCGACCGGGCCGTCTTCACCGAGGCCTACGCGGTGATCCCGCGGGGAGCCCTGCGGGACATCGTGACCAGCGCCTTCCCGTTCTGGGACGACACCCGCGCCTGGATGCTGGCGCGACCCATGACGGGCTTCGCCGAGACCTTCGCTCAGGCCATCGTGGAGATCGGACCGGGGGGAGGCTCCGAGACGCCCGAGCCGGAGGCGGCGGTGGAGGGCGTTCTCTTCGTTCTGGATGGCACCGTCTCGGTGACGCTGGGCCCGGACGGCCAAGCCCCCCATGACCTGGGTCCGGGCGGGTACGCCTACCTGCCGCCGGGCCGCGGCTGGACGATCCGCAACAGGGCCGGCGGGCCCGCCCGCCTGCACTGGATCCGCAAGCGCTACCAGTCGGTGGCGGGGCTCGATCATCCCGATCCGCTGGTCACCAACGAGACCCTGATCCCCCCGTCGCCCATGCCCGGGACCGGCGGGCGCTGGGCCACCACGCACTTCGTCGACCCCGCCGACATGCGCCATGACATGCACGTGACCATCGTCACCATGGACCCGGGCGCCTGCATCCCCTTCGCCGAGACCCACGTGATGGAGCACGGGCTGTATGTGCTGGAGGGTAAGGCCGTCTACCACCTCAACCGAGACTGGATCGAGGTGGAGGCCGGCGACTTCATGTGGTTGCGCGCCTTCTGCCCGCAGGCCTGCTACGCGGGCGGACCGGGGCGGTTCCGCTACCTGCTGTACAAGGACGTGAACCGTCACGCGACGTTTCCGGCAAGGGTCCGATGAGCCCCGACATGGGCGGCGACGATGCCGCGACCGTGACCGCGCGGCCGATCACGGCGGACGCCTTCGCGCCCTTCGGTGAGCTGATCACGGCGGACCGGACACCGCCCCGAACCATCAACCAGGGCCTGTGCCAGCGGTTCACGGACCTGGCGCGGCTCGACGCCGGGGACGGCCGCATTGGCGTCAGTCTGTTCCGCGCCCAGGTCCGGACCCTGCCGCACCGCCTGGACCTGATGGAGCGGCACCCCGGGGGCTCCCAGTGCTTCGTGCCCCTGGACGGCTCGCACTTCCTGGTCACGGTCGCGCCGGACATCGGCGGGGCGCCGGGAACGCCGCGGGCGTTCCTGGCCGGCCCCGACCAGCCCGTCAACATCGGCCGCACTGTCTGGCACGGCGTGCTGACGCCCATTGCGGGGTCGGGCCTGTTCCTGGTGCTGGACCGGCTCGGGCCGGGCCGGAACCTGGAGGAGCACCGGCTCCGGCGCCCGGTGCTGATCCGTCTCCCGCCCGCGGGGAGCGCGGACGCCACCGCTTGACGGCGGCCGCTCAGGCCTCGACGCCGTCGTGGTCGGTCAGGACCATGGCCGACCCGATGATGATGCCGTGCCGGCCACCCCACCCCACCCCGGTCCACTCCTGTCGTCCGCGAAGAACCCAAAATTTAGGCGCCAGCGCGGAGTGATCAAAAACGCGTCACTTTTCCCTTGCGGCGCGGTCCCGGGCTGGTATTGTGTCGTCATCGAGCAGCTAGGGTTCCGGCCGCGTCCTCCATCGCGGTGCATCACTGGTCCGAGAGCTGCCGCCCCGCGCCGACGGCCGGGGTACACGGCGGGACAAAAGCCCGGGAGGCCCTGCAGGTTTGGCACCATGCCAACGCCAGGTCCCGCCGTGGCCGTCAGACCTTCAGGCTCCTCAATTGGGCAGGCCCCGACATGGGTTCTGGCCAACGACCTGGAGGTCCGACGGATGACGATCCTGAGACGTACCCTTGCCGCCGCCGTTGTGGCCGCGGTCTCGCTTGCGGCACCCGGCGCGGCGGCGCAGGAGAAGACCGACTTCAGGCTGGCGTGGTCCATTTACGTCGGGTGGATGCCCTGGGGCTGGGCCGCCGACGCCGGCATTGTCGACAAATGGGCCGACAAGTATGGCATCACCATCGAGGTGGTGCAGTTCAACGACTACATCGAGTCCATCAACCAGTACACCGCCGGCGCCTTCGACGGCGTGACCGCGACCAACATGGACACGCTGGCCATCCCCTCGGTCGGCGGCGTCGACACCACCGCGCTGTTGATTGGAGACTTCTCGAACGGCAACGACGCGGTGCTGCTGAAGGGCGCCGACAGCCTGGAAGACCTGGTTGGGCGGGACGTCAATCTCGTCGAACTGTCCGTCTCTCACTACCTGCTGGCCCGCGCGCTGCAATCCCTGGGCACGTCCGAGCGCGACGTCACCGTGGTCAACACCTCCGACGCCGACATGATCGCCGCCTGGCAGACCCCGGACGTGACCGCCGCCGTCACCTGGAACCCGCTGGTCGCCGAGATCGCCGCCATGCCGGACGCGCGGGCGGTGTTCACCAGCGCCGACATCCCCGGCGAGATCATCGACCTGACCGTGGTTAACACCGAGACCCTGGCGGCCAACCCCGCCTTCGGCAAGGCATTGGCCGGCGCCTGGTACGAGACCATGCGCATCATGGCGTCCGACACCGAGCGGGGCCGCGAGGCCCGCGCCGCCATGGGCGCCGCCTCCGGCACCGACCTGGACGGCTACGAGTTGCAGCTCGACAGCACCCGGATGTTCTACGATCCGGCGGACGCCGCCGCGTTCGCGCGCTCCGAGGACCTGCCCGGCACCATGGACGCGGTGCGGACCTTCCTGTTCGACCACGGCCTGCTGGGCGTCGGCGCGCCGAGCCCGGACGTGGTCGGCATCGCCTATCCGGACGGCACCATCCAGGGCGACGCGGGCAACGTCATGTTTCGCTTCGTCACCGACGACATGGACGCCGCCGCGAACGGCTCGTTGTAAGAGCCCGTCCGGAAAGTCTCGAAGACCGCGATATGGTGTGTGCCAGTGCCCGAATGGCATGCCGTCTGTGGTGTCTTTCAGGGCTTTCCGGACAGACGCCTAGGACCGCGAGGACCTGGGGCGGGGGGCCCGGCCCACCGCTCCCGTCCACCAACGCCCCCCGGAGTCTCGCCCATGCCCCGGCTTGTCAACCGCCGTCCGGGCCGCGCCACGCGCGTGGCCCTGGTCGCCCTGCCGTTCGTCCTGGCGGTGACCGCCTATGCGATCGGGTCGCACATCCGGTTGTCCGAGAATCCGAACGACAAGCTGCTGCCATCCTTCGCCGCCCTGGCCGACGGGCTGTCGCGGTTCGCGTTCGAGCCCGACCGGCGCACCGGCGAGATCCTGCTGTGGGTCGATACCGTGGCCAGCCTGGGGCGGCTGGCCATCGGCATCGCCGTGTCGACCATGCTGGGGCTGGCGGTGGGCATCGGCGTCGGGCTGCTCCCCTATGCGCGGACGACGCTGGCCTCGTTTTTGGCCGTGCTGTCGATGATCCCGCCGCTGTCGGTCCTGCCCATTCTGTTTATCGTGTTCGGTTTGGGCGAACTGTCCAAGGTCATGCTGATCGTCTTTGGCATCGCGCCCTTCCTGATGCGCGACGTGGCCCTGCGCGTCGGCGAACTGCCCGCCGAGCAGATCGTCAAGGCGCAGACGCTCGGGGCCTCCACCTGGCAGATCGTCACGCGGGTGGTGCTGCCGCAAACGTGGCCACGGCTGATCGACGCGGTACGCCTGTCGCTGGGGGCCGCGTGGCTGTTCCTGATCGCGGCGGAGGCCATCGCGTCGGAAAGCGGGCTGGGCTACCGCATCTTCCTGTTGCGCCGCTACCTGGCCATGGATGTCATCCTGCCTTACGTGGCCTGGATCACGATCCTGGCCTTTCTCTTCGACTGGGCGCTACGCCGCCTCCAGGCCCGTGCGTTCCCCTGGTTCGCCAGCGAAAGGAGGGGCTGACCATGACCGCCGTGTCCATCCGGAACGTCTGGAAGAGCTATGGCGACCAGGTGGTCCTGGAGAACATCTCCCTCGAGGTGGCGCCGCATGCCTTCGTTTCCCTTGTCGGGCCGTCAGGCTGCGGCAAGTCCACCTTCCTGCGCATGCTGTTGAGCCAGGAGACGCCGACGCGCGGTGCCATCCTGGTGGATGGCGCGCCGCTGGCCCCGGAACCCACGCCCGATCGCGGTGTGGTGTTCCAGAAGTACTCGGTTTACCCGCACCTGACGGCGCTGGAGAACGTGGCGCTGGGCCTGGAACTGGCGCGCAGCCCCCTGCTGGGCCGCCTGTTCGGCGCGCGCCGCCGCGCCGTGATGGAGGAGGCCGCCGAGAGCCTGGAGGCGGTCGGGCTCGCCACGGCCCGCGACAAGTATCCGGCGCAGCTCTCGGGCGGCATGCAGCAACGCCTGGCCATCGCCCAGGCGCTCATCAAGAAGCCGCGCATCCTGCTTCTGGATGAACCCTTCGGCGCGCTCGACCCGGGCATCCGAAAGGATATCCATGACCTGATGCTCGATCTCTGGTGGCGGACCCGCATGACGGTGTTCATGGTCAGCCACGACCTGCGCGAGGCGTTCTACCTGGGCACGCGGATCATTGCCTTCGACCGGACGCGGACGCGGCCGGAGGAACGGGACGCCTATGGGGCGACGATCACCTTCGACATGCCGCTGGACCCGTCCGATCCCGTCAAGGCTCGGATCCGCGCCGCCGAGGAGGCGGCCGCCCGGGGGCTTGACCTGCCCTTGTCGGATGGAGGAGCGGGCCGGTGCCACTAGTCTTCTTACACCAGCGGCATGTGGCCTTGACCGGCCGAACAAGACGTAGGGTGCGCTCGCGTCCCACCCCAGATCAATGGGAAACGGCCTCGGTTAACAGGCGTGACGTTTCCCGTCCGGAAAACGGTGGGACGCAGCGCACCATCCTGTCTTTGAATGGTGCGCTGCCGGCTGCTCTTGCAGCCATCGAGCGCACCCTGCGCGGCTGTCGAGTGAGACCAACGGTCAGTGACCATGACCGTCGCGGTCCGTGGCCGGCCCGCTCCTCTTAAAACGCCAGCGTTCAGCCGGGACGGCCCGGCGGCGCACCCGCGCGCTCACCATCCGGGACGGCCCGGGATGATGGTCAAGGAAAGGAGTTCGTCATGACTGGCGACATTCTGTACGAGGACGACATCCCGGGCGGTGCCCACTGGTCCTTCACCCTGCGGCGGGGCACCGTTCTGCGCCTGATCGACGTGGAAGGCGGCGCCAACGTGGGCATGCTGTTCTACAACCCGAGCAATCTACTAGAGCGCTACAACGCCCCCGACACCCTGAAGTGCCAGCACACCTTCAAGCTGACCGCCGGGCACTGCCTGTATTCCGACATGGGGCGGATTTTCTGCTCGATCATCACGGACACGGTGGGCTGGCACGACACCGTGTGCGGCGGGACCGATCGCGCCATGGTGGCCGCCAAATGGGGCGAGAAGACCTATCAGGAGGCCCGCAACGACTGGACCCAGAACGGCCGCGACAGCTTCCTCGTGGAGGCCGGCAAGCATGGGCTCGGCAAGCGCGACATGGCCGCCAACGTGAACTGGTTCTCCAAGGTCGCGCCCGATGATACCGGCGCCCTTTCGTTCGTTCCCGGCAACAGCACGGCCGGCGCCCATGTCGATCTTCGCTTCGAGATGGATACCCTGGTGCTGTTCCACACCTGTCCGCATCCCCTGGACCCGGCCACGGACTATCCCCGCCGGCCGATCCGCTACCAGGTCCGCCGCGCGGCGCCGGTGGCCGACGACGACCCGTGCCGCACCGCGCGGCCCGAGAACCGTCGCGGCTTCGCCAACACGGAGCTGTACACCGCCTGCGCCCCCGTGGCCGGCGCCTGAGAACAGGGGAGACGGACCGATGATCAAACACAGCACACTCGACACCAGCGCCGCCGTCACCCGCCAGACCGTGCCGGCCGGCGACTACTGGATGGAGGTGGTGAAGCAGGGCCAGACGCTGCGCATCCTGGACCTGGAGGGCAACCAGGCCGCCGACACCCTGTTTTACGCCGCCGCCGATCCCGCCGAGCGCTATAGCGCCGTGGACACCATCCGCGCACAGGGCAACGTCTACCTGACCGCCGGCACGGTGCTGAGGTCCACCGAGAACCGGCCCATGCTGACCATCACCGCCGACACCTGCGGCCGACACGACACGCTGGGCGGGGCCTGCGCGACAGAAAGCAACACCGTGCGCTATGCCCTGGAAACGAAGTGCATGCACGCCTGCCGGGATTCCTGGCTACGCGCGGTGGCGGAGCGCGACGAGTTCGGCCTGACCAAGCGCGACATCACCCACAACATCAACTTCTTCATGAACGTCCCGGTCACCCCGGACGGCGGCCTGACCTTCGCGGACGGCATCAGCGGATCGGGCAAGTACGTGGAGATGCGCGCCGAGATGGACGTCATTGTTCTGATCTCCAACTGCCCGCAGCTCAACAATCCCTGCAATGCCTACAACCCGACCCCCATCGACGTGCTGGTTTGGGATTAGAGCAAATCCCGAGCGATCCGAACCGGATCGCGACGACGATTTGCTTTAAAAACAAAAACGTAGAGCGTTTTGGGTGAGTCCAGAATCACGCACCACGCTCTGGGAAAAAGGGGACGGGGATCCATGTTCGACACTGTCCTGGTCGCCAACCGGGGAGAAATCGCCCGGCGCATCATCCGTACGCTCAAGGCCATGGGGGTGCGCGCCGTCGCCGTCTACGCCGATGCCGACCGCCACGCGCCCCATGTGCGCGAGGCCGACGCGGCCATCCGCCTGGGGCCGTCGCCGGTGGCCGAAAGCTACCTGAACATCGCCGCCGTCCTGGCCGCCTGCCGGGAGAGCGGCGCCCGGGCGGTCCATCCGGGATACGGCTTCCTGTCGGAATCGGTCGCCTTCGCCGAGGCCCTGGCCGCCGAGGGAATCGCCTTCATCGGCCCGCGCCCGGAGCATCTGCGCCGCTTTGGCCTGAAGCACGAGGCCCGGGCCGCCGCCCAGGCCGCCGGGGTGCCGCTGCTGCCGGGGTCTGGACTGTTGGAGGACCTGACCAGCGCCAAGGCGCGGGCGGCCGAAATCGGCTATCCGGTGATGTTGAAAAGCACCGCCGGCGGCGGCGGGATCGGCCTGCGCCTGTGCCGGGATGAGGCCGATCTGATCCGCGAGTACGAGGTGGTGCGCCGCCTCGGCCAGGGCAATTTCGGCGATGACGGCGTGTTCCTGGAGGCGTTCGTCGACACCGCCCGCCACCTGGAGGTTCAGATCTTCGGGGATGGCCGTGGCCGCGTGGTGGCCCTGGGTGAGCGCGACTGTTCGTTGCAGCGCCGCAACCAGAAACTCGTCGAGGAGGCTCCGGCCCCCGCCCTGCCCGATGGCACGCGCGCCGCCCTGCACGCCGCCGCCGTGGCCCTGGGCGAGGCCGTCGCCTATGAAAGCGCCGGCACCGTCGAGTTCATCTACGACGCGGACGCGGACCGCTTCTTCTTCCTGGAGGTCAACACCCGCCTGCAAGTGGAGCACGGCGTCACCGAGAGCATCTTCGGGATCGACCTGGTGGAGTGGATGGTGCGTCAAGCCGCCGGCGCGCCCCTGCCGCTGCCGGTGGCCTCGCCCCGGGGCCACGCCATCGAGGTGCGCCTGAACGCCGAGGACCCGGCGCGCGGGTTCCGCCCCTCCGCCGGGCGGCTGACCCGGGTGGTGTTTCCCGACGACGTGCGCGTTGACGGCTGGATCGAGACCGGAACCGAGGTCACCGCATACTATGACAACCTGCTGGCCAAGCTGATCGTCACCGGCCCCGACCGTGGCACCGCCATCCAGGCCATGCGCCGGGCCCTGGCACGGACCGACCTGGCCGGACTGGAGACCAATGCGGAGTACCTCGCGCAGGTCGTCGCCACCGACTGGTTCGCGCGCGGGGACGTGGCGACACGGCGGCTCAGCCAGGTCCAGGCCCGCGCCCGCATCGTCGAGGTGCTGGCCCCCGGCGCCCAGACCACCGTTCAGGACTGGCCGGGCCGCCTGGGCCACTGGGACGTCGGCGTGCCGCCCTCCGGTCCCATGGACGCGCTGTCCTTCCGCCTCGTCAACCGGATCCTGGG
>JANQGN010000426.1 GCA_028277295.1 Rhodospira sp. | reverse complement strand
AGGGGACTCGCATTTGACTATGGATCGTGACCCGTCATTGCGAGGAGCGTGAGTTCCGAAGCAATCCAGGGCACAGTCCACCGTCTTCCGCCCCTGGATTGCGTCGCCCGCGTCTTATGACGCGGGCTCGCAATGACGTCTTACGGGTATCGTCGCCAACCAGGCCGCCTGTGATGTCTGGCGCGATGGTCGTTTGCTCTGGCAGGCCAAACCCTTTCGGTCCATATGCGATTGCCCTGCCAGAAGCCACCAGGGCTCCGAACCCGGATGGACGATCGTTCATGAGTTTCGATCCGAGAGGGTCAGGACCATCGATGGAGATCCTTCGGTCGCTTCGCTTCCTCAGGATGAGGCTATTAAAAATTGATAATCCGCATACTTCGCGTCATGCGGACGCTCAGGGGATGACACCTTAAATAGGAAAGGCTCATGCTGATAGCCTTAAAGGTGCGACGGGTTTCCGACAACGGCCTCGGTCCTCTCGGCGGGTGTTTCGTGACCAATCGTCCTTCCGCGTTCGACGCTCCGCCCATTCTGGGCGTTTCTTGGTGCCAACCGACTCTTCGGAGACGCCCCAGGATATTGATATCGAAGCCAATCATTGTGGCGATCCGGTCTGGGTCGCCCGGAACTGTCTCTAATGGGTGCGCAAGGACCAACTGTCTAGTATTCCTTGCGCGGTCGGCAGATGGGCATCGAACAGGCCGTGCTCGGCCGTGAAAGCCCACAGGTGCACCACGGCGGCGCGCGGGCGCGGCCGGGCGATGGCCCACTGACGCATGGGAGCGCCGCCAGCGGTCACCCATTCGACCACCAGTTGCCGGCCCTGCGGAAGATCGTCGCGGCCACCGTCGACGGCCGTGGGGGGCGGCCGGAAAACGGTCTCGCGACTCACCCGCAGCGTGGCCGCGCGCGATCGCAGGCTCTCGCGATGGGCGACCAGGGCCCGCCCAGCGGCCTGATCCGGTGTCACGCCGTCGGCGGCGCGCTGGTTCTGTATGGTGACGGTCGCGAAAAAGGCTTCGCTGCCCTCCGGTCCCGACAGCACCACCGTATAGGGCCGGGGTGTGCGGGCGATCCACGAGTCCGGGAAGGCCAGCCGGTAGCCCCAGGTGTCGGGTTCGAACAGCTTAATGGAACCGTTGGCGAAGGCGTCGACCGTTGCCCGGCCACCAGGCGCGGCGTCCGGGCGGGCTGGGGCCGGCGGCCGGCGGCCAGGCGGTGGCGGCACCGCCGCGCGCGCCCCCGCGACGGGCGTCAGGACAGGCGCGGTCAGCAGCCCGATGACGGCCGCGCGCAACAGCGCGCGCCGGGTTCTGTTGGTCAGTAATCCCGTTGCCATTGCACCCCCACCTCGGCCGCGCCGGACTGGGCCGCCCGGCTTTCCAGGGCGAAGCCAGCGCCCAGGTCGACCTCCACGGAGACCGAGCCGCTGCCCGGCTCCAGGCCCTGTTCCACGCCCACGTAGACATCGTCGCCCAGATAGGTGCCCGCCTCCAGGGCCGCCGCGCCGGAGTCCGGGTCGCTGGCCACCCGCAGCACATCCAGGCCGACGGCCTGGCGCAGAACGCCCACAATGTCACCGGCGCCGGCGCTGGTCAGGCCGCTCAGTTGGGCCAGGGCGGAGGCCAACTGTACGGTTTCGAGTGTGGTCAACGCGCCTCGGGTCTTGCCGAACAGGATGCGCGACAGGATTTCGTCCCGCGGCAAGGCAGGCACCGACTCAAGGACCAACGCCGGATCGCTCACCGGACCCGTCACGCCCACGCGGGCCTCCATCCCGGTTATCTTGTACAGGGCCACCAGATCAACCAATGGGTCTATGGGCGGCCCACCCCCGAAGCGGATGGTCCCGGTGTCGATGGAGAAGGTCTTGCCGACGGCCTCGATGGCGCCGCGCCGCACCTGGATGGTTCCGTCCAGGCTGGGGGCGGCGGCGGTGCCGCCCACGGTCAGGGTACCGCCCCATTCCGACTCCAGACCCTGACCGCTGACAAAGACCCTGTTGGGAAGGCGAACACTGACATCCAGGGCAACCGGGATGGGGGCGGCGCTCGCCGGCGTGGCCGGCCCGGTGTCCGCGCCGGCGTCCGTGACCGCCGCCCGCTCCAGCGCCGTCAGGGGCGAGAGGCCCGGGTCGTCGATCTCCATCACCGGGCCGAGATCGGCCACGGCGCCGCCCCCGCCGCCCAGGTTCGCCAGGCGCACGCGCACCTCGCGGCTGGTGATGCCGCCGGAGAGGGCCGCCCCCGCGCCCTCCAGGGTCAGACGCAGGTCGGCGTCGGCGGAGGCGGTGATGTCGTCGCGGCGCACCACCCGGGCGTTCTCCAGGCGGATGGTCGCGGCGCCAACGGGGCCATCGGCGGTCAGGCGCAGGTCACCATCGCCGGACAGGCGCCCCGCCCCGCCATCGGTTCCGGACAGGGCCAGGCTTATTCGCTCGCTGTCGGCGGCGGTGGCGGTCAGGGTGAGGTCATCCAGCAGGGTGCCGGCGATCAGGTGTTCGTACCGCCCGCCGGTCAGCCGCGCGTCCGCGTTCACGCGCGGGGCCGCCAGGGTTCCCGTCAACTCGGCCTTCAGGGTGAGGTCGCCGGAAAGGCGGTGGTCGATCACGGGCAGCAAGTCCCAGACGGCGCCGATCGGGCCCGCCCAGTCGAGGCGGGCCGACAGCGGCTCGGTCTCGGGCACCAGCGCCGGGCCGCCGGGGCGCAAGGGCACATCGACGCTGGCGCGGGCCGGCTGGGCGGCGAAGCCACTGACGCGTGCCTCGGCGCCGAGACGACCGCCGCCGAGGCGCCCCGTCAGGGTGGCCGCCAACGGCGGCAGGTCGAGGGCGTCGACCAGCGCCACGTCGCGGGCGGCGAGGGACATCGTGCCCTCGGGCGTGGGCAGGGCGCCTCGCAGGGTGGCGGTCAGGTCCAGCCGTCCCGCGAGAGTCGGCGCGTCCGGCCCCGCCAGGCCGGCCAGGGCCAGCGGCAGGCTCCGGCCCTCCAGGGACAAATCGAACACTCCGGCGCCGGTCATTCCACCCGTCAGCGCCAGGGTCCCGTCGTCCAGCGCCAGGGCCAGGCGGTCCACCCGGGCGCC
>JANQGN010000425.1 GCA_028277295.1 Rhodospira sp. | reverse complement strand
AGTTCCTCGGTGGCGCTGGCCACGGTCTCCACGTTGGTCGCGGTCTGCTCGGCGGCGCCGGCCACGGTGGTGGCGCGCTCGCTGGTGCGGTCGGCGATGTCCAGCATGGACCGCGCCGCGTGCTCCATTTCCTCGGCGGCGCCGGATACGCTGGTGACCACGCCCCCCACCTGGGAGTCGAGCCGCGCCGCCATTCCGGCGAGGGCCTGGCGGCGGTCGACCTCCGCCTGCTGGCGCTGGCGCTCCTGCTCCGCCTTCATCTCCTCCACGCGCTGGGCGTTTTCCTTGAACACGGCCATCGCCTGGGCCATATCGCCCACCTCGTCACGGCGGCCGGCGGCGGGAATGGCGACGGTCAGGTCACCGTTCGCGAGCCGCCCCATGGCATCCGTCATCGCCCCCAGGGGCCCGGTGATGCTGCGCGAGACGAGGACGCCCAGCACGCCCATCAGGATCAGGATGACCACGCCGGCCCCCCCAATGAACCATCGCAGCCGCCGCACGGGGGCCAGCACCTCGGCCACATCGGCCTCGACCAGGATCGCCCAGCGGGTGCCGTGCACGTCGATCGGCGCGAAGGCCGAGACCACGGGCTCCCCTCTGTAGTCGTCGGCGATCATCACCCCCGTCGCGCCGGCCAGGGCGGCGCGCGCGGGCTCGGTGTCGACGGCGCGCGAAAGGATGGTGGATTCCTGCGCCAATCGCGAGTCGCTGCGCATCAGGGTATCCGGGCCGATCACATAGGCTTCGCCGGACGTGCCCATGCCGGCCTCGATCTGCATCACGCGGTTGATGCGGCCGATGGGCATTTGCACGGCCAGCACGCCCAGCAGGGCGCCGTCCGCGGACATCACGGCGCGGGCGATGAAGCTGGCCGGCGCATTGTTGGAGGGTCTGTAAGGCGCGAAGTCCTGAAACGCCACCGTCGCCCCGGTGGCATCGGCCACGACCGCCTGGAACACCATGGCCAGGCCGGTGTCGGACCAGCGCCCATCCGTCAGGTTGGTGGCGAAGTCGTTCTCCTTGAACACCGAGTAGACGACGGTCCCGTCACGGTCGATCAGGAAAACGTCGTAATAGCCGCGCCGCTGTTGAACCGTCCGGAGCCAGGGATGAAAGCGCGCGTGAGCCTGATCATAGGCGGTGCCGCCGGGCGCCGCGTCCAGTTGATGCTTGTCGCCGGCGGGGTAGGGATTGTTGGTGATATAGGCCGTTTTCAGGGCCTTGGTGACCTCGGCCCGGGTGTCGCCAAGAGACGCATGGGCGGTCGCGAATGCGCGCAGGGCGCCGATCACCGTTTCGTCGCTCGCGATCAGGGCCAGGTCCGCGTCGATGCTGGACAGGTCGTTGGTCAAGGTGCTGGCCCGGCCCTCCCGCAGGGCGGTGAGCTTGCCCTCGGCTTCCGTGGTGAGGTCCTCGGCGGCGTGCCAGTAGGCCAGGCCCCCGGTGATGGTCACCGTCAGAAGCGTGATCATGCCGATGACCAGGGGCAACATCACCGCGATGCGGAACGACGCGAGCAGGCGCGACATGAAGGACGACCCTCCACAACAACAAGGCAAAATCAAAAATTGAGAGCTCCGGCGACAACCCGTTTCACAGAGAGGTCCGCAGGTCTCACGTCACGACCACGTGGCTTTCGAGCGAGTCGGCGTGGAATATATCACTGTCGCGGTCGGCGCGAAACCAGGACACCCAAATGATCGGCCAGTAAGATCGGTTAAATATAAAAATATGAGCAACTGCCTAATTTTCCGCCTCATCAAGGCAAGTGTGCCATCGATCTGGGCAGGGCCGACAGCCAGCGAACGTAGGAGGTATTTTCTCTTAAGTTTATATGCGGTCCGTCGCTATGTATATCATTTGGATATGACCGTTGGCATCTTGGGGCATCGTCCGTGGGACTGGTCACGCCCCAACCGGACGACTACACTGCCGCGGTTCCAACGGCCCGGGTCGTCGTTGGGCCGCCTCTGAGACATCCACCGCCCTTGGCCCTGACGCCGCGGCGCCAATGGGCAGACGTCGTTTCGCGGTGCCGACGCGGTCGCGTCGAGCGGCAGGACGCCGGATCGGCGCATCGATGACGGGAAGGCGCATCCATGCAGGCAGACAACACCACCACCCCCAGGGCGGCCCCATCCGATTCCCCGGCCTTGGCGACGGCATCCGGGCTGATGCCGGTGGCGGGCACGGACAGCACCATGACCCTGGCGCCGGGCGAGGTCCTTTTCTCGGAAGGCGACGCCGGCGACCGGGCCTATGTTGTTCGAAGCGGCCGGCTGGAGATTTCGCGCCGCTTTGGCTCGGCGGACGTGGTCATCGCCATTGACGGGCCGGGAACCATCGTCGGCGAGATGGCGCTGATCGACGACGAGCCGCGCAGCGCCACGGTGCGCGCCCTGGATCCCACCGAACTGACGGTGGTTCCGAAAGAGGCGTTCCAGTTCCACCTGGCGCGCACCGATCCGGTGATCCGCATGCTGCTGGAACGCTTCGTCACCATCATTCGCTCGATCAGCGCGGAAAACGTGCGCCTGATCCTGGGCATCCGCTGACGCCAGGAGACACCGTGACGGCATCCCCCACCCGTCCGGACCGCGAGAAAGGACTCCGCCCCATGCCCGCGTCCGTTCGTCGTTCCCGGTCGTGTCCGGTCCGGCCAGCGCCTGCCCCCATCCTGGCGCCTGTCCTGATGCCGATCCTGGCCACCAGCCTGGGCATCGTCGGCCTGGCCGCCGGACCGGCATCCCCGGCGCTGGCCCTTGAGGACCCGCCGGCCATGACCTCGACGTGGGAGACCACGGTGCCACCCCTGCGGGTCACCATCAGCGCCATGGCCCATGCGCCCATGCCCACCGGCGCCGCGTTCGTCCTGGAGGTCGTCGACGACTCGCCCGAGCATCGGCGCATCGCCGCCCGGCTGGCGGACACGCTGGCGACGGTGGGCGGGCGCGGCGCGACCCCCACACCGCTGGATCTCAGCTACAGCCTTTATGTGATCCCCAGCGGCGTGCCGACCAAGGCGGGGATGGTCGTCGGCGCCATGGAGCAGCGGCCCGTCCATCACATGCGCGGCATCAGCGCCACCCGCCAGGCGGGGACCCTGTGGGGACAGCCCGAGGGCCTGCCCCGGGGCGTCGACGTCACCGCCCTGGCCGG
>JANQGN010000421.1 GCA_028277295.1 Rhodospira sp. | reverse complement strand
GACCGACTCGCCGGTCATTCTGCAGGCCAGCCGCGGCGCCCGCTCCTATGCCGGGGACATCATGATCAAGCACATGATCATGGCCGTCTCCGAGATGTTCCCCGATATCCCGGTGGTCATGCACCAGGATCACGGCAACTCCATGTCCACCTGCCTGTCGGCCATCGCCAACGGCTTCAGCTCGGTGATGATGGACGGCTCGCTGGAGGAAGACGCCAAGACGCCGGCCTCCTACGAGTATAACTACGGCATCACCGGCCAGGTGGCCGAGGCCGCCCACATGGTGGGCGTGTCCGTCGAGGGCGAGTTGGGGTGCCTGGGCTCGCTGGAGACCGGCAAGGGTGATAAGGAAGACGGCCACGGGTTCGAGGGCGAGCTGGATCACTCCATGCTGCTGACCGACCCCGACCAGGCCGCCGACTTCGTCGCCCGCACCAAGGTGGACGCCCTGGCCGTGGCCATCGGCACCAGCCATGGCGCCTACAAGTTCACGCGCGAGCCGACCGGCGACATCCTGGCGATGAACGTCATCAAGGAAATCAACAAGCGTCTGCCCGGTACCCACCTGGTGATGCACGGCTCGTCCACGGTACCGCAGGACCTGCAAGACATCATCAACGAGTACGGCGGCGAGATGCCGCAGACCTACGGCGTGCCTGTTTCGGAAATCGTCGAAGGCATCAAGAACGGTGTGCGCAAGATCAACATCGACACCGACTGTCGCATGGCGATCACCGGGGCGATTCGCAAGGTTCTGGCCGAGAAGAAGGCCGAGTTCGACCCGCGCAAGTATCTGAAGCCCTCCATGGATGCCATGGAAAAGGTCTGTATCGATCGCTACGAGGCGTTCGGCACCGCCGGCAACGCCTCCAAGATCAAGACCATTCCGCTGGCCGAGATGGCCAAGCGCTATGCCAGCGGCGAACTGGATCCCAAAATCCAGGCGTAAACGCAGTCTCTTGCCCCTCGGGGGGCATGACCGCTTTGGCGGGTGTCCCGAAGGGGGTGCCCGCCTTGCGTCTTCCGGGTGGGGGAGCGGGCCGGCCACGGACTTATACGGTCATGGTCAATGACCGTTGGTATGGGTGTTATCATGGCCGGCATCATCCCCAAGGTGGCAGGGGTATATCCTGGCGGCCGCGGCCTCGTATCATGCGTGAGGGCCAGAGCCCTGGGGTTCGGTGGCACGCGCCTGTTCCAAGGACCCCGCCGGTGACGGTGTGCTTGCACCGCGTGTTCTCCATCCCTTCGGACCCGTCCCATTGGAAAAGGATCCCGGATGATGACCGTTCGCTCGCTTTCCCTGGTGTCGCTCGTGGCCGGTGCCCTGGCGCTGGGCACCCTCGCCCCGCTTTCCGTAAGTCCGGCGCGCGCCGCCGATGACGGCCTGGTCCGCGTGGTTAGCCCTCATACGGTGGACGTGACCGTTGAGCGGTTGCGCGCTGCCCTGACAAACAAGGGCATCACCATCTTCGCCGACATCGACCACGCGGCCAATGCCGCCGCCATGGATCTGGAGATGCCGGCCACCCACCTTCTGATTTTTGGCAGTCCGAAGATCGGCGCGCCGCTGATGCGCCGCAATCCGGCCGTCGGCATCGATCTCCCCATCAAGGCGGTGGTCTACGAGGACGGCGATGGCACGGTCTGGCTGGCGTACAACGACCCGGCCTACCTCGCCGGGCGGCATGGTCTTCCCGCCGACCTGAAGCCGTTCGCTGGAATGCGCAAGGCTCTGGAGGGGTTCATTGGCTTCGCGGTGAAGAAGAATTAGAGCAAATCCCGAGCGATCTGGCACAGATCGCGACGATGATTTGCTTCAATATCAAAAGTCTAGAGCATTTTGTGTGACCCAGATGTCGAGCAAAGTGCTCTATCTCTCGCACGTCGACCCGTGCCGTGCCGGGACCTCGTGCATGAAGAGACAGGCGGAGCCGGCGGGGATCACGGGTCGAGGCGGAACCAGCCCTCGGGGCCAAAGGCTTCGAGGGGCTGGAAGCGCTTCTTGTACGTCATCTTGGGGCTGTTCTCGATCCAGTAGCCGAGATAGACGTGTTTCAGTCCCTCGGTCCGCGCCCGGTCAATCAGCCACAGCACGATGTAGGTGCCGAGGCTGCGCCTTGTCGGGGCGTCGGGATCAAAGAACGAATAGACGGCGGACAGGCCATCCAGCATGCGGTCCAGCAGGCAAGCGCCCACCAGGGCGCCATGATCGTCGCGCACCTCGGCGATGACGGTCTTGATCGGGCTGTCCTCGACCATCGAGCGGTAATCGAAAAAACCCATCAGCGCCATGTCGCTGTCGCCGTGGCGACGCTGCTGGTAGCGGGAGAAAAGCTGGTACTGCTCGGCCGTGGCCACCGGGCGGACCATGTCCACGCGCAGATCGGTATTGGCCTTCCAGATTCGCTTGAGGGTGCCGCCAGGGACGAACTCGTGGGCCAGGATTCGCACGGGAAGGCAAGCCTGGCAACCAGGGCAGGCGGGAGCGTAGGCGATGGTATGGCTGCGCCGGAACCCGGCGCGGGACAGGGCGTCGTGGACCATGTCGGCGTCGGCCCCGGCGAGATCGGTCACGATTTTCCGTTCCAGCCGACCCTCCAGATACGGGCACGGCATGGGCGCTGTCGTAAAAAAGAACTGCGGTCGCTTGAGCGGCGTTTGCTCCATGGCCGGCCGACCTCATGTCAGGGGCGGATGGGTGTCGGTCATCCGCGTCACTCGGGCCCGTACAACGGCCAATCGCACGAGCCGACGATATCGTAACAACAGTTCCTGAGAGCGGCCGTAGATGGCCGGCGCTTCTTAGCGACGGCGCTACCCTTGTCCGCCGTTGCTCCTCATGCCTTTCCCGGACCCAAAATATGGCCCGGGCGGATGCGCGCGCCAAGCCTTTGCGTACGCGTTCCAGAGTCCAGGTGCGACCGGCCACCTGTGGCACCGCGCGGCTGTACACGCTTGGCGGGAAACAGGCCGCGTCTAAAGGTTCTCCGCAGGGGCCAGGTCGATGATGCTGGGCAGTGTCGGTACGCGTTCGTCCTGAGCCTGCTCAAACAACTCGGCATCACGCAGCAGCACGATGTCGATGCGTCGGTTACGCGGATCGGCCGGGTCGCCGGGTACCAGGGGATCGGTATCGGCCTTGCCCATGACGCCATTGATGCGCGCCGGGTCGATGCCAGATGCCAGCAGCACCCGGCGGCTGGCCAGGGCGCGGTCGGCGGAGAGTTCCCAGTTGCTATAGCCGGTGGGGTCCAGGAAAGCCGCATTGTCCGTGTGTCCCGTGACGATCACGCCGTTGGGCAGGTCCTTGATGGCCTCGGCCACAAGCCGCAACAACACTCGTGTGTGTTCGTACATGGCCGACGATCCACCAGGGAACATCGCCAGCCGATCCTGGTCCATGAGCTGAATGCGCAAGCCGTCGGGCGTTTCCTCGATCATCAGGCTGTCTTGCAGCGTCTTCAGGTCCGGTACCGCCTGAATGGCCTGGCGCAGGGCCTGGGCGGCGGCCTCGAAGCTGGCTTGCTGAGCCTGATCGGCGGCCTGGTCGGCGGCCGTGCTGCCGGCCTCGCCCTCGGTGGTTGGGCCCTGGCCGTCGCCCATGTTGTCGCCCTCGCCGCTGGGGAAATCGGGTTGGGTTTCGTCCAGGGTGAGACCTTCGGCGGGGTCCGTGAAGTCCTGTCCGCCCAGGCCCACGGTCGGCGGCGGAAGGGTGGGTTGATTGCTGCTGGAGGTGAGAGACTGACTGGCGCCCTGGCCGACGATCTGGCCGCCCAGCATGCCGCCCGCGCCGCTGGAACTGGCCGAGACGGCCGTGGGCGCGAAGTAGTTGGAGATGCCCTCAAGCTGCTCTTCCGTGACCGAGTTCAACAGCCACAGAAGGAGGAAGAATGCCATCATGGCCGTCACGAAGTCTGCATAGGCCACCTTCCATGCACCGCCGTGGTGTCCGTGACCACCCTTCTTGACGCGCTTGACGATGATCGGGCTTTTTTCGTCGGCCATGCCGTCCTCTCGTTCGCCGGTCTTTCCCTCCGTGTCCCTTCCGTGCTCCCGTCTTTTCCCGCGTCCATTTCTTTATGCGTTGTTCGTTCCTTAACGCGACCTGCCAAGTCCAGGACCGGTCCGAGGCGCAAGCGAGCCAGCGTACCAAGCGCTCCTGAACAATCGGTGAAAGGGCCGGAACGAGATGCCGCTGGGGGGCGACGGCTTCTACTCTGACAGGTTGGTGACGGCCTCTTCGACCTCCGCGAAGGTGGGCCGGACCGAGGGGGACAGGATCTTGCGGGCGAACTCGATGGACACCTGCGGCGCGTAGCCCTGCATATGGGCCAACAGGGCCGCCTTGATGCAGTTCAAGTATTCGGTGTCGGCCTCGTAGGCGGTGCCGATGGCCCGCCCGAACGGCGCGAAAAACCCGTAGGACAGCAGCACGCCCGAAAACGTGCCCACCAGGGCTGCGCCAATGAGTTTGCCCAACACTTCTGGCGGCTCGGTGATTGATCCCATGGTGTGAATCACGCCCAGCACGGCGGCGACGATTCCGAGCGCGGGCATGGCATCCGCCATGGTGATGACGGCCTCGGAAACGGCGTGGTTTTCCTTGTGATGGGCTTCAATCTCTGCATCGATGATGGTCTCGACTTCATGTGCGTTGTTGGTGCCGAGGGTAAGCAGCCTGAGATAGTCACAAAGAAATTCAAGGTTGTGATGATTGGACGAGAAACCAGAAAACTTCTGAAACAGCGAACTCTCTTCCGGCTTCTCCACATGGCTTTCCAGGGCAAGATCGCCTTTTGTTTTAGCCAACTTAAATAACGAGTACAGAAGGCTCAGCAATTCCATGTAGCTGTCCTTCTTGTACCTGGGTCCCTTCATCATCGGTCCGATGGACTTGATGATGTGTACCAGAACCGTTTTTGGGCTGCCGATGACCAACGCGCCGAAGGCGGCGCCGAAGATGATCAGGAACTCGTACGGCTGCCACAGGACGTACAGATGTCCGCCATGGAGCGCGTAGCCGCCCAACACGCTGACTGTAACAACAATGGAGCCAATGATGACGAGCATCGGAGTCCTTTAACCGTTTCCTGGTTCGCCAAGGATTGACGCCCGCCCGGCTGCGACCAGTCCTTGGGCGGGAAGGGCCGCCGCCAAGGCGGTCATCCGATCGACCGGTGGCCGACCCCCGATCGGGGATACCTGAACATCCCAATTCCGCCAAAGAAAATCAAACATTGGCGCCTGCCGCACGATACGGTAAAGACCTCGCCCATGTTGGAGGCCGGCCCGTGGCGCGGCGGGCGGTCGTGTCGCCGCCGATGGCGCGACCCCAGACCGGCCGTCCGTGACCGAGGTTTCGCGCGCGAGGTCCCCCGTATGTCCGTCGATCCACACTCTTTTCGCAATGTCATGGGCCGTTTCGCCTCTGGGGTAACGGTTGTCACCGCGCGGAACGCCACGGGCGCTCCTGTCGGACTAACGGTCAGCGCCTTTGCGTCGCTGTCCCTCGATCCACCATTGATACTCGTCTGTCTTAACAAAGGGTGTCACGACTTGGCCGCCTTTCAAACAGGTCCCTTCGCGGTCAACGTGCTGTCCGAGGATCAGGAGGCTCAGTCGCGGCGATTCGCTGGCCCACGGGACGAGCGGTTTGTGGATGTGGAGACGACGACGGGCGGCAACGGGTGTCCCGTGCTGCCCGACTCCTTGGCGATCATCGAGTGTCGCACGGACTCAGTTGTGGCGGGCGGGGACCATGACATCATCATCGGTGCCGTGACCTCCTTGCGGTGCCGCCCAGAGAAGCGGCCGCTGATTTATTTTGCCAGTGGTTACAACCGCCTGGCGGAGGCGCCGCCCGAGGTTGGCTGAGCGGGTGACGGGCCGAAGCGGCCCATCCCAAGGGGCGCGCCTGAAAGACGCGCCAGGGGACCACGCCCCATCACGATCAAACCTATCCTAGGTTGCGCAAATCCACCACCCGTTTGGCTTTGCCCTGCGAACGTTCAATACCACCCTCATCGACAACCTCCACGGTGCTGGAGATGCCGATGTAGGACTTGATGTGGTGCTGAAGGGCCTTGGCGGCGCCGGCGCGGGCGCTTTCATCCCGAAGGCCGTGTCGCATCTCAACCTTCACCGTCAGGTGGTCCAGGTGATTGTCGCGGCGCACCTCAAGCTGATAGTGCGGCGCGAGGCGCTCATCCCGCAGCAACAATTCCTCGATCTGACTGGGAAACACGTTGACGCCGCGGATGATCAGCATGTCGTCCGACCGCCCGGTGATCTTCTGCATGCGTCGCATGGACCGCGCCGTTCCCGGCATGAGCCGCGTGAGGTCGCGGGTGCGGTAACGGATGATGGGCATGGCCTCCTTGGTCAGGCTGGTGAGCACCAACTCGCCCAACTCCCCATCGGGCAGCACCTCGCCCGTGTCCGGGTTGATGATTTCCGGATAGAAGTGATCTTCCCAGATGTGCAGGCCGTCCTTGGTCTCGATGCATTCCTGGGCCACGCCCGGCCCGATCACCTCGGACAGTCCATAGATGTCAATGGCATCGATTCCCAGACGATCCTCAAGCTGGAGGCGCATCTCGTCGGTCCAGGGTTCGGCGCCGAACAGGCCGATGGACAGCGAACAGGTCCGTGGGTCCACGCCCTGGCGCTCCATCTCGTCGGCGATCACCAGCATGTAGGACGGCGTGACCATGATGATGTCGGGCTCGAAGTCCCGGATGAGCTGTACCTGCTTCTCAGTCTGGCCGCCGGACATGGGAATCACCGTCGCGCCCAGTTTCTCGGCGCCATAGTGGGCACCCAGACCGCCGGTGAACAGGCCGTAGCCATAGGAGACGTGAATGCGGCTGTGGTGGCGGCCACCGCCGGCGCGGATGCAACGCGCCATCACCGTGGCCCAGAGATCGATGTCGGCTCGGGTGTATCCCACGACGGTCGGCTTGCCGGTGGTGCCTGATGAGGCATGGATGCGCACGACCTCGCTCAGGGGCACCGCGAAGCTACCGAAGGGATAGGTCTCGCGCAGGTCCTGCTTGGTGGTGAAGGGGAAGCGGGGCAGGTCATCGAGCGTCCTGAAGTCGTCGGGATACACCCCTTGCGCC
>JANQGN010000382.1 GCA_028277295.1 Rhodospira sp. | reverse complement strand
GACTTCAAATTCTTCAACTCGTCCTCCAGGCTCCTCAGCCCTTCGGGAGTCATCGGCACTTTCTCCATCTGCGGGAACCCTCGGTTGTAACTCCAGCGGTCAAGTAGCGTGACCGCTGGTCAGTCCGTGGCCAGCACGCTCCCCCATCCGGTCCCCGCGACAGCATGCCGGGACGGCCGGATAGGGGAGCGCGCCGGAACTGGGCCGGCGATCGGGAGTCGCCAACCATGGGGCAAAGGCCCCGCCCGCACCCCGGCGCGCGTGGGACCGCGTCTCGGGTCGGCGGGGTCCGGACACCAAACGGAACCGTACGCTGAACAGCAATAGGACCCACGGCGCTCCAATCGATTGCTTGGAGCGCCGTGGTGCCTGTGTATTTGGGTGTCATCCGCTAAAATACGATTGCAGGGGCGCAACATCAAGGGTTTCCCGTTTCAGGGCCGCGATGGCCTTGATGGCGGCGCGGGCACCCTGAAGAGTTGTGTAATGCGGGATGTTGCGCACCAGAGCCGTACGCCGGATTTCGAAACTGTCCTTCAGGGCCTGCATGCCCGCGGTGGTGTTGATGACCATGTTGATCTGGCCAGAGATCATGGCATCCACGCAGTGGGGCCGGCCCTCCCGCACCTTGTTGATCGGCTCCACGGGAATGCCCATGGAGTCCAGATGCTCGGCGGTGCCACGCGTGGCCAGGATGCGGAAGCCCAGGCCGACGAGCGCTCGGGCCTCCTCCACCAAGGCCAGCTTGTCGGCGCCGCGCACGGAAACGAACACCGTGCCCTCCATGGGCAGGGCCGAGCCAGCGCCGATCTGCGCCTTGGCGAAGGCCCGGTCGAGGGAGGTGTCCAGGCCCATGACCTCGCCCGTGGACTTCATCTCCGGACCCAGGACAATGTCCACGCCCGGGAAGCGCGCGAAGGGGAACACTGCTTCCTTGACGGCCACGTGATCCGGACGCCGGTCCTCCAGCCCGAAGCTAGCCAATGGCTCGCCAGCCATGACCCGCGCGGCGACCTTGGCCACCGGCACGCCGGTCGCCTTGGCCACGAAGGGCACGGTGCGGCTGGCGCGCGGGTTGACCTCCAACAGGTAGACGGTGTCATCCTTGAGGGCGAACTGAACGTTCATCAGGCCGACCACGGCCAGCCCCCGGGCCAGGGCGCCGGTCTGGACCTTCATCTCCTCGATCAGGGCGTCCGGGATGGAGAACGGCGGCAGCACGCAGGCGGAGTCCCCAGAGTGCACGCCGGCTTCCTCGACGTGCTGCATGATGCCGGCGACGAACACGTCCGATCCGTCGCAGATGGCGTCCACGTCCACCTCGATGGCCCCTTCCAGGTAGGCATCGACCAGAACGGGGCTGGCGCCGCTCACCTGCACGGCGCTGGTCATGTAGCGCTCAAGGCCGTCCTCGGAATAGACGATCTGCATGGCCCGCCCGCCGAGCACGTAGGACGGCCGCAGCACCACGGGGTAACCGATGCGCGCGGCGATCTCGCGGGCCTCCTCCAGGGACGTGGCGGTGCCGTTGCGCGGCTGCCGCAGCCCCAGGTCCTCCAGCAGCGCCTGGAAGCGCTTGCGGTCCTCGGCCAGGTCGATCGACTCGGGCGAGGTGCCCAGAATGGGGATCCTGGCCGCCTCCAGCGCCCGCGCCAGCTTCAGCGGTGTCTGGCCACCGAACTGGACGATCACCCCGAGCACCCGGCCGTTGCTCTGCTCCCGGCGCACGGCCTCGGTCACATCCTCGACGGTCAGCGGCTCGAAATACAGCCTGTCGGCCGTGTCGTAGTCGGTGGACACGGTCTCGGGGTTGCAATTGATCATGATGGTCTCAAAGCCCGCGGCCGACAGGTCGAAGGCCGCGTGACAGCAGCAGTAGTCGAATTCGATGCCCTGGCCGATGCGATTGGGGCCGCCCCCCAGGATGATGACCTTCTGGCGGTCGGTGGGCTCGGCCTCGCACTGGGCGGGCTCGATCCCATTGCCCTCGTAGCAGGAGTACATATAGGGCGTGCGCGAGGGGAACTCGCCCGCGCAGGTGTCGATGCGCTTAAAGACCGGGCGCACGTTCAGCACCTGGCGGCGGAAGGTGACCTCGGTCAGCGTCTTGCCGGTCAGCGCCGACAGGCGCTCGTCGGAAAAGCCCATGGCCTTGACGCGCATCATGTCCGAGGCGCTGGCCGGCAGGCCCAGGGCGACGAGGCGCGCCTCCTCGTCCACGATCTCCTTGATGCGCTCCAGGAACCAGGGGTCGTAGAAACACGCGGCGCGGACCTCCTCCACCGTCAGGCCGTGGCGGAAGGCCTGGGCGATGATCAGGATTCGGTCCGGCCCGGAGCGGGCCAGGGCGGCGCGCACGGCATCCTTGCTGTCGGACCCGTCCGAGCCGTCGGCGCCCTTGATGATCACCTCGTCCAGGCCGGTGAGCCCGGTCTCCAGCGAGCGCAGCCCCTTTTGCAGGCTCTCGGCGAAGGTGCGGCCGATGGCCATGGCCTCGCCCACCGACTTCATCGAGGAGTTCAGCACCGGCTCGGTGTCCGGGAACTTCTCGAAGGTGAAGCGCGGCAGCTTGGTGACGACATAGTCGATGGTCGGCTCGAATGACGCGGGCGTGCAGCCGGTGATGTCGTTGGTCAGTTCATCGAGCGTGTAGCCCACCGCCAGCTTGGCGGCCACCTTGGCGATGGGAAAGCCGGTGGCCTTGGAGGCCAGCGCCGAGGAGCGCGAGACGCGCGGGTTCATCTCGATGACCACCAGGCGGCCATCCCTGGGGTTGACCGCGAACTGCACGTTGGAGCCACCGGTCTCCACCCCGATCTCCCGCAGGCAGGCGATCGAGGCGTCTCGCATGATCTGGTATTCCTTGTCGGTCAGCGTCAGCGCTGGCGCGACGGTCACGGAGTCTCCGGTATGGACCCCCATGGGGTCCACGTTCTCGATGGAACAGACGATGATGCAGTTGTCCGCCTTGTCGCGGACCACCTCCATCTCGTATTCCTTCCAGCCCAGCACCGATTCCTCGACCAGCACCGAATGCACCGGCGAGGCCGCCAGGCCGGCGGCGACGATGCGGTCATATTCGGCCCGGTTGTAGGCGATGCCGCCGCCCAGTCCGCCCAGGGTGAACGACGGCCGCACGATCACCGGCAGGCCGATCTCATCCACCGCGCGCGCCGCCTCGTGCATGTCATGCACCAACTGGCTGCGCGGGCTTTCCAGGCCGATGCGGTCCATGGCCTCGCGGAACAAAAGGCGGTCCTCGGCCTTGGCGATGACGTCCTTGCGGGCGGCGATCATCTCCACGCCATACGTTTCGAGGACACCCCGGTTGGCCAGTTCCATGGCGGTGTTCAGGCCGGTCTGCCCGCCCATGGTGGGCAACAGGGCATCGGGGCGCTCGCGGGCGATGATTTTCTCGACGATCTCCGGGGTGATCGGCTCGATATAGGTGGCGTCGGCCGTCTCCGGGTCGGTCATGATGGTGGCCGGGTTGGAGTTGACCAGGATCACCCGATAGCCCTCACCGCGTAGCGCCTTGCACGCCTGGGCGCCGGAGTAGTCGAATTCCACGGCCTGGCCGATGACGATGGGGCCGGCGCCGATGACCAGGATGCTCTTGATGTCGGTCCGTTTGGGCATGGTGCTCTTCTGATCGCGCGGGGAGGAAAGCGGCGGCGGCATGGTGCGGGCCAGGCGCGCGCATCCGCGCGCCGCGTCCGGGGCCAGCGGCCGGGCGCGGGGGTCTTAGCACAGGTCACCCGCTTTGGACATTCCCCTTGATGACGATCGGAGGTCCCATTATGACCGAATCCCTCTCCCCGCGTCGGGACCCATCGCCAGGCAGGACACCCGCCATGAGCACGCGAACACTGTTCGGCACCGATGGCGTGCGCGGCACCGCCAACACCGAGCCCATGACCGCCGATCTGGCCCTGCGCCTGGGCATGGCCGCCGGCACATACTTCACCCGGGGCACGCACCGCCACACCGTCGTCATTGGCAAGGACACGCGGCTGTCCGGCTACATGCTGGAACCGGCCATGACCGCTGGCTTCATCGCCGTGGGCAGGGACGTGGTGCTGCTGGGGCCACTGCCCACCCCCGCCGTGGCCATGCTCACCCGCTCGTTGCGCGCCGACCTGGGGGTCATGATCTCGGCCTCGCACAATCCCTATCAGGACAACGGGATCAAGCTGTTCGGGCCGGACGGCTACAAGCTGTCCGACGCCGCCGAGGCGGAGATC
>JANQGN010000365.1 GCA_028277295.1 Rhodospira sp. | reverse complement strand
CAATTCCAGATCGGACGCGACGATCATGTCCACGCGGCCGGCCATGAGCATTCTGAGACTCAAGCCGTGGTCGTTGACCGTCTTGACCGTGATGCCGGCATCCTCCAGGTACTTGGTTCGCCAATCACCTCTTACCGCCCCGACGACCAAGTCTCCGCTTCGAACGTCATCCAGATCATACACCTTATGAGTTCTTTGTTTCGACAAAAGCAGTGAATGATTGCGCGTCACAACCGGACCGACGAAATGATATCCGTGCTTGACACGCGCCGGGGTCTGTCCGGCGCTAAAAAACATCACCTTTGGGCCATGTTCGACCATGGCCAGGGCCCGTGGGGTCGGAAACAGATCAATGGTGGTTCTGTCGCCAAGCCGCCTCTGAATCTCCCGAACCAGATCGACAACGATGCCCACTAACTCGCCATCCGCGCTGTAATTCACGGGAGGTTCGGGACTGGTCACAATGCGCGAATCGGCCACCGCCATTCCTGCCACGACAACGGCACATACCACTCCCGCCAGAACACGCATCAGAGCATTCATAGGGCACATCATGAATTTCTAATGGTAGAGTTAGATTTCTAGATTTTCATGATCCATTTGTCGACCCGAAGCTCGGCGCCGCCTCATGTAATCATACATAGTATAACGCGACTTGTTTCTTATGTAAAATTATTGGCGTTCTGCGCTCCAGCGTACCCGGTAGGCGCTTCTATTTTTCGATATATTTACATAACAAAAAACACCATTGGTTAAATCGACCAGCCATTGCTTCTGGACGCCTTATACCATCCTGCCATGAGAGAACCCCATCTCAGGGTCGCAAGGCCGGCCGGCCACCACGCATTATGGCCAGAACATCAGGCTGCGATGAGTCTTGCTCATCGCGGCTTGGTACTCAGGGCTCCGAACTCGGATGGACGATCGTTTAAGAAGCGCCTTCCGAGAGGACCGGAGCACGCGATGGAGATCCTTCGGTCGTTTCACTTCCTCAGGATGAGGTTGTCTTAAATGGACAATCCTCATCTTCAGCACCCAAAGGGTGCGAAGGATCTCCAACGGAAACGAGCAACCTAAGTGTCTGTCATCCGAGTTCGGAGCCCTGGCTTGGTACTACTCTCGGTCCATCACCAACACCGCCACCGGCAGATCAGCCAGCAGGCGGTCGACCGCCAAACCGCCTGGCTCCACGCCCTCGACGGGACCAAGCGCCGGCAGGCCATCCAGGCCATCGCGGGCCGTCAGCCCCATCCATGCATCGCCGTCCTCGGGCAGGCGTACCCGCGTGCATCCCCACCCGCTGGGCAGGGGCACCTGGCAGCCGTCCATCAGCGGCCAGACCAAACGCGGCACGATCACGACCAGGGCCGCCGGCAGCGTGCCATCGGTCGCGCGGTCCTCTTGGGCCGGCGTGCGGGCAAAGGCCACCACGCGGTCGGCCTGGGCTCCATCGACCTCCAGCGGTGTGTAGTCCCCGCAGGCGAACAACGCCGGCCAGCGCCGCCGCAAGTCCAACAAGACGGCGATCAGCGCCTGCTTGACGCGGCCGTCACGCCAGTCGGCCAGCAGCGCCTTGGGCCGCTTTCCATCCGCCAGAGCCTTCGCGCGCGCGGCGAAGTCCACCGTCCGGCGGTTGTCCGGGTCCACAAGGCTGAAGTCCCAGAAGTCGGTACCCTGGTAGACGTCCGGCACCCCCGGCACGGTCAGCTTGAGCACCGTCTGCGCCAGACCATTGACCGCGCCGGCCGGCGCCAGGTGCGCCACGAATCCGACCACGTCGGCCACGAAGGTCGCCCCCATGACCGGCGACAACACGGCGCTTACAAAGCCGTCGACGGCGGACTCGTACTCCGCATCCGGTGCGGTCCAAGCGGTCTCCACTTTTGCCTCGCGCGCCGCCTTGAGCATATAGGCCGCGATGCGCTCGGCGTAGGCATGGAGCGCCTCCTGTTCGGGGGGGACCGGCTCCCCCGACTCGGTCAGCCGCGCCAGGTCCAGCGGCCACGTTGCCAGCAGCGTTTGGTAGAACAGATACTCGTCGTTGGCGCTTGGCGCGCGGCGCCGCGCCGACAGCAGGGTAACGCGGCGCTGGTTCAGGTCCTGCCAACGGCGCATGCGCTGGGCCCACTGGTCCGGACATTCCGAGATCAGCGCCAAGCGCACCCGCGCATCCTCGCCGCGCTTGTGGTCGTGGGTCGCGGTGGCCAGCAGCGTGAACGGCCAGTCTTCCAGGCGCGCCTGATTGACGTGGTGGAAGGCGGCCGGTGTCAGGCCGAAGCGCTCCGGCTCGCCCCCCACCTCATTGATCGCCGCCAGGCGGACGTAGCGGTAAAAGGTGGTGTCCTCCATCGCCTTGGCCATCACCGGGCCCGTCAACTGCTGCACCCGCATGGCCACCTCCAGCACCGCCTCGGCCGGATGACCGGCGTTGGTCAGCGCCAGGTCCGTGGTCAGCACTCCATGAAGGAAATCGTAGATCGACAGATCGGGCGTGCGCGCCGCCTTGCGGGCCCGGCCGATGGCCCATTGCAGGTCGCGCCGGTCCTGATCGTCGATGCGCGCCCGACCCTCGACCGCCGCGTCCCCGGTCTCGCCGTTGGAGATCCGGGCGGCGGCTGGGTGCTCGGCCAGCGCCTCGGCGCTGACATAGGTCCGATAGACCGGGAAGTGAGCGATGACGTTGATCAACGCGGAGCGCAGGGCCAGACGCGAGTAGTCCCGGGTGGTGCGCGAGGTCTTGGCGAGGCGGCTCAGGCGGTTGGCCATCACCCCCACCTCGCTGGTCAGGGACTCCTCCATCACCTGCCGCTTGGCGGACCGCACCGTTTTCTCGAAGTCGGGGGACGTGCCCAGAACGCGCGCATAGGTCTGGTCCAGCGCCTCCTCCCCGGCCGGGTCGACGAACAGACCAAGGACCTGGTTCATGAACTCGTACCCGGTGGACCCGGCGATGGGCCAGTCATCGCGCAGACGCTCGTGTGGCGCCAGGATCTTCTCGACCACCACATACATGGGCTGCTCCGGACCGAATGGCGATGTGCCATAGGGCGCGGCTGGGCTGACCCCGGGATAGGGGGTCACCCGGCCGGCGGTCACCCCCCGCACCAAGGCCGCGCCCACGTCTTCCTGCAACCGGCGGAAATAGGCCGCCGGATCCCACAAGCCGTCAACATGGTCCAGCCGGATCCCCTGCACCCGGCCCTCCGCGATCAGGTCCAGCAGCAACCGGTGCGCGGTGACAAACAGGTCCTCCCGATCCATGCGCAGGGCCGCCAGATCGTTGATCTCGAAAAAGCGGCGGTAATTGATCTCATGCGCCGCCACCCGCCAGAAGGCGGGACGGTAGGCCTGCCGCTCGATCAGCGCGTCCAGGGCGTCGAAGCTGGAGGGCCGTCCGGGCTCCCCGGCGAAGGCGGTCTCGGCGGCGGCGACCACCGCGCGGGCCTCGGCGCTGGTGCCCAGCAGTTCCGCCAGCCGGGTCTTGACGACGGCGCCCACCTGACGCTGGGCGGTTCGGGTGGCGTCATCCGTCGCCACCACCTTCAGGGAGTCGGCCCCGGCGATCACCAGGGCCAGCACCGTCTTCTCCAGGCCACCGGCCGACAAGCCACGACGCAGGATGTCGCCATAGTCACGCACCGCCAGGGGGAAGGCGTGATCGTAGTATCGCACCACGAAACCGCCGCGGTCGGCGTCATGGCGTAAGCTCAGCTCTCCACGCTCCAGCACGGCGCCGTAGTGATCGGCCAACACGGGCAGCAGGATCCGGCCGTGGAGCGAGGGCTCGACCGGTTCCCAGTCGATATCGAACCAGTCGGCATAGGGGCTCGCCCGCCCCCACTCCAGCACGTCCCGCCACCAGCGATTCTCGCCGACGCCGATGCCCATGTGGTTGGGCACGACGTCGACGATCAGCCCGAGGCCATGGACGAGCAAGGCGTCGCTGAAACGACGGAAGTCGGCTTCCCCGCCCAGATCGGGATTGACGCGACCGTGATCGATGATGTCGTAACCGTGTGTGGATCCCGGCCGCGCCATGTTGATGGGCGACAGGTAGACATGGCTCACACCCAGGGCGGCAAGCGTGGGCACCGTGGCGGCGGCCCGGGCGAACCCGAAGTCGGGGGTGAGTTGCAGACGCAGGGTTGCGCGGGGAAACGGGGCAATCCCCATCCCGTCGCCACGCACGCGCGGCGGTGGGCTGGGGGCGCTGTCAGACATCATGCCGGCGCCTTTCGTCGATTGGATCAGCCCCGCGTTCTGGCAGCCTCATGGTCGTCCCTATAGCAACACCGGCGACGGCCGGCGGGCGACGACCCTTTGATGACACCTCGCGACCCACGCCGATCCACCTTACGAACCCCGCGCCCAGATCACCGTCCATGGTGGCAGCGGCCGCCCGTCGCGCAACGCCGAGCGGGCCGTGGCCGGCGTGGCCGCCAGAACCGGGCCTGTCGCCACCGCCGGCACCGGGGCCGTGCACAAGTCCGCGCCCAGGTTCATGACCACGATCAGGTCGGGGCCACGGGTTCCGCGCCAGGTGACCGTCAGCCCACGATCCCCGAAGCGACGGGACTGGCCGGGACGCAATCCCGGGATCAAGGGCATGATGGCCGTACGTCGGGTGGCCAGCAATCCCTTGATCCAGGCCAGGCGGGTCGTGGCGGCGCCGTCCGTGACCGCATCCCAGTCGAGACAGCTGTCATCCCGAGTGGCGGCCAGGAAGGGATCAGGAATGCGCGCGCGGGCCTCGGGATCGGTGAAACCGGGGAAGCGCGCGAACTCGTCGCGGCGGCCGTCGCGGATCGCCTGGCGCAACGCCTCGCTAAAGTCCACGTGGAACAAGAACGGCTGGCGGCAGCCCCATTCCTCCCCCATGAACAGCATCGGCGGCTGCGGCGCGAGCAACAACAGCACCAATGCGGCCTCCACCGCGTCGTGGGACACAAGGGCCGTCAGCCGCTCCCCGAAGGCTCGGTTGCCGACCTGGTCATGGTTCTGGACAAAGTTAACCATGGCCGTGACCGGCAGGTCACCGCTGGGGGCGCCGCGCGGGCAGCCGTCACGATGGGGCGATGGCGCGCCCTGATAGTCGAAGCCTTCGCTTAACACGCGCGATAGGCGGTCCATTGGGCCGCGCCCATAGTCTTCATAGTAACCGTGAGTCTCGCCCGTCAGCAGATGATGGAGAACATGGTGATAGTCGTCGTTCCACTGCGCGTCATAGCGCGCGCCCGGCGCCCCCAGGAACCGAACCGCGTTGTTGTCGTTCTCCAGCACAAGATGCACATGGCGGCCGGTGCCCTCGAAATGCGCTCGCACCCGCCGCGCGATCTCGTCGAGGATATGCTCGGGCCGTGAGTCTCGAATCGCATGGACGGCGTCGAAACGCAGCCCGTCGAACCGGTATTCCTCCAGCCAAAACAAGGCGTTGTGGACGAAGAAGGCGCGCACTTCGTCGCGCGAGAAGTCGATGGCCGCCCCCCAGGGCGTATGCAGCGCCTCGTCAAAGAACCGATGGGCGTGGACGTGGAGATAGTTCCCCTCCGGTCCAAAATGATTGTAAACCACATCCAGGAACACCATGAGGCCGCGCCCATGCGCCGCGTCGATCAGCCGCTTGAGCTCATCGGGCGCGCCGTAGGTGGAGTCGGGCGCGAACAACAGCACGCCGTCATAGCCCCAGTTCCAGCGGCCAGGAAAATCGGCCACCGGCATCAACTCGATGGCGGTCACCCCCAGGTCCGCCAGGTGCTCCAGGCGCCGCAGGACGCCGTCGAAGGTGCCCTCGGTCGTGAAGGTGCCGGGGTGCAGTTCATACAGAACCGTCTCGTGCCAGGGCCGGCCGCGCCAGTCGCCATGACGCCAGGAAAAGGCCGTCGGGTCGACCACCTGGCTGGGACCATGCACATCGAAGGGCTGGAACCGCGAGCACGGATCCGGAACCGCCAGGCCATCGGGCAGACGATAGCGGTAGAGTGTCCCTGGGCCGGCCTCGGCATCTTCGGCACGCCACCAGCCTTCACCGACCGCCGCCATGGACAGGCCACGGACAACGCTCAGTCCGTGGGGGGACTCCCCCGCGACGATCTCCAGGGTGACCGCCTCCGCGTCCGGCGCCCAAAGGTCGAAGCGCACACCACCCCACGTAAGCAGTGTGGCGCCAAATGGCATGCTGTGGCGAGCGCGGTCGCGCGGCATGACCGGTCTCCTGCACAATCTGTTGGCGGGTGGACCAGCCCAGGCCGCACGAGGCGCGTACGGCCGGATCAGACCTTCGGGCGCGAGGCATTGGCAGCCTCGCGGTCCTTGTTGCCGATCTCCCGCCGCTCCAGGATCAACGCCGACCGCGCGGCCACGAACACCCGCCCCTTCTTGGACGACGCCGCCGCCTTGCCGCCCATGGTGCGCGCACCGGCCGCGTTGTGCTTGGGCCCGGCGGCCAGGGTATCGGCGACAACATGCCAGCGCGAGCCCGCCGGCACGGGCGGGGTGCGGCAGGTCAT
>JANQGN010000338.1 GCA_028277295.1 Rhodospira sp. | reverse complement strand
GGCGCCGGTCCGGTCGACGTCGCCGCGTGAGTACCAGATCGGTGTTTGCCGAAGACCGTGGTATAGCTCTGCCACATCCTGATCGGCCACCGGAGGCGGCGACGTCCCTCATGTTCAGAAATCCCCTGATGCTGGTTGCCCTGATGGTGACCACCGTGATCGCCGTGTGGGGCGTGGTGGACACCCAGGGGCTGTCAACGCTGGCGTCGTCCGCCACGTCGACCCTGTTCACCAGCCGCGGCTGGTTCATCATGTTGACGACCAGCATCATGCTGCTGCTGAGTCTGTGCCTCGCCGTGTCCCCTTACGGACGCATCAAACTGGGCCGGGATGGGGACGAGCCGGAGTTCAGCACCCTCAGCTGGCTCACCATGATGTTCGCGGCTGGCATGGGGGTGGGGCTACTGTATTACGGAGCCGCCGAGCCGCTGACCCATTTCGCGTTGCTGCGCGACTATCTGCCCGCGGCGGAAGCGGCCACCGCCGCGCACTTTGTCACCAACTTCCATTGGGGCCTTCATGCCTGGGCCATCTATGGCATGGTGGCGCTGGTGATCGCCTACTTCGGCTTTCGCAAGGGGTGCCCGAACCTGATCAGCGCGCCCTTGATCGCCGTATTCGGGCGCAACCGGACCACGATCCCGGTGGGCTGGATGAGCGATCTAGCGGCGATCGTCGCCATCGCCATCGGGGTGGCCGGATCCCTGGCCATGGGCGTCTTTCAGCTTGAGGAAGGGGTCGCCGCGCTGTTCGGCCTCACCGACAGGGGCCCATGGTTGCGTCTCGTCCTATACGCCGTCATGTGCGCCGCATTCATTCCGCCGCTTGTCATGGACCTGGGACGCGGCATGGCGGTGCTCTCCAACACCGCCATGATCCTCGCGGTTGCTCTTATGGTCTACGTGCTTCTGGCCGGCCCCACGTCGTACATGATGAGCGGGATCGTGGGCAGCCTGGGCGACTACGTCGCCGACGTGGTGCCACACGGATTCCGCACCTTCACCTTCTTCGACGGTCGAATTGAAGGCTGGTTTCAGGACTGGACGCTGAGTTACATGGCCTGGTGGCTGGCCTGGGGGCCGTTCGTCGGCGTCTTTGTCGCGCGCATATCGCGGGGGCGCACTGTTCGGGAGTTCATTTTTGGGGTCCTGTTCGTGCCGACGCTGTTCTCGATCATCTGGTTTGGCGTCTTCGGCAGCGTGGGTCTTTATGGAGCCCTGCGGACAGACTTGCCCGTTCTTCAGGTTGTGGCGGAGGACTTCAATCGATCGACGTTCTATCTGCTGGACCAGTTGCCGCTCACGGCCCTGACTACGTTGACCGTCGTCATCGCCGCGTTCCTGTTCATCGTGACCAGCGTGGTCAGCGCCGCCTTTGTCCTGGGGATGTTCTCGTCAGGGGGTGACCCCAACCCGGATGCCCGGGTCAAGGTGATCTGGGGTGTGATCCTGGCGGCGCTGGGCCTGGTGATGATCCTGTCGGACAGCATCGGCGCCGTGCGCTCAATCATTTCCCTGGGCGCCATGCCGTTCCTGTTCATCGTGCACTTGCTCATGGTCAGCCTGGTGCGGGCTCTGTGGCGGGAGACGCCGCGATGACCGTCCATCCGTTCGTTGACACCCTCTTGAACGTGCTTGTCTTCGTCTTCGCCGGCGTGGTCGTGTGGCTGTACACCGGGGCACCCACGAAGCTGGACGAGTGAAGGGCACCGGCCTTCAAACGCGGCCCTCAGCCCGACCCCAGGGTCCGTACCGCCGCGTCGCGCTCGAACAGATAGAGCAGCGTGCGCAGGGCTCGGCCGCGCTCGGTCTCCAGGCGGGGGTCGCGCTGGGCGATCAGCCTGGCGTCGTCGCGGGCCATGGCCAGAAGGTCCGCATGCGCCGCCAGGTCGGCGAGCCGGAATGAGGGCAGGCCACTTTGCCGGGTGCCCAGCACCTCGCCGCCGCCGCGCAGCCGCAAGTCCTCCTCGGCGATGAAGAATCCGTCCTCACTGTCGCGGATCACCTGGAGGCGCTCCCGCGCCACCTCGCCCAACGGTCCCTGGTACAGCAACAGGCAGGTGGACTTGCCCGCGCCCCGGCCGATGCGCCCGCGTAACTGATGCAACTGAGCGAGGCCGAAGCGCTCGGCGTGCTCGATCACCATGACGGTGGCGGCGGGCACATTGACCCCCACCTCGATGACCGTGGTGGCGACCAGGACGTCCACGCCCTCGCCAGCGAAGCGCTCCATGACGGCGTCTTTCTCGGCGGTCTTCATGCGTCCATGCACCAGGCCCACGCGCCCGCCCAGCGCGCCGCGCAGATCCTCGTAACGGCTTTCGGCGGCGGCCAGGTCCAAGGTCTCGGACTCCTCCACCAGCGGGCACACCCAATAGACCTTGTGACCGGCGGCAATGGCCCGCTGAATGGCTTCGACAACCATCGGCAGGCGGTCCTGGGG
>JANQGN010000304.1 GCA_028277295.1 Rhodospira sp. | reverse complement strand
CCCATGGATTGCCTCTTGAGTGGTGGATGTGATGGTTCTTCACGCCATCCGCCCGCGCTCAAAGGATCTTCCAATCCACAAATCACACGCGACTTATATCGTTAAGAGTGTTCCGGCCCGCCTCGAAGGTCGTTTGACGTGTACGGCACACGATGGCGACTGCCGGACTCGGCACGTCAGGCGCGTTGCAGGGGGATGAAATCCGAGCAGACAGGTGCGGGAAGCCGTTTCCTCTGGCGTCGCCATGGTCTATCCCTGACCGTCGTTTCCCCGCATCGACGTCCCCATCTCGGTTGCCGTCACCCCACACAGGGGGGCGATCCCCGTCCCGGAGCCCAGCCCATGAGCGCCTCGCGATCCACTGGCCCCCATGCGTCGGCGTCGTCCGCCGCCGGCCAAGATCTGATCCTCACCAACGCCCGCGTGGTCACGGCCGAGCATGTGTTGCCCAAGGGAACGGTCGTGATCACCGGCGGGCGCATTGACACCGTGGACGATGTCCCCACCGGCGTCGCCGGGGCCCTCGACCTGGAGGGCGATTATCTGCTGCCGGGGCTGGTCGAGATGCACACCGACCACATGGAAAAGCACTTCATGCCGCGCCCGGGCGTGCTCTGGCCGTCGCCCCTGGCCGCCGTGATTGCCCATGACGCTCAGATCGCCGCCGCCGGCATCACCACGGTGTTCGACGCCATCTGTTGCGGACAATACTCTGACGGCTCCATGCGCCGTCAGATGCTGGCCGACCAGATCGCCGCCGTGAAGCATGCCGCTGTCTCGGATCTGATGCGCGTTGACCATGTGCTGCACCTGCGCTGCGAGGTGTCCGACGCCTGCGTGGTCGAGATCTTCGAACCCTACCGCGCCGATCCCCTGGTTCGGCTGGTGTCGCTGATGGACCACACGCCTGGTCAACGCCAGTGGAACGACCTGACCAAGCTGCGCCAGTTCGACAGTGACAGGAACATGTCTGACGCCGAGTTCGACCGCATGATTGCCGAACGGATCGCCGATCAGCAGCGCTATGCCCAGGCCCACCGCCGGCAGGTGCTGGAGATGATCGCCCAGCGCGACGATATCGTCCTGGCCACCCACGACGACACCACCGAGGCCCATGTGGACGAGGCCGTCGCGGAAGGCGCCACCATCAGCGAGTTCCCCACCACCTTCACCGCCGCCGCGCGCGCCCACCGCGCCGGCATGAAGACCATCATGGGGGCGCCCAACGTGGTTCGGGGCGGCTCGCATTCGGGCAATGTCTCGGCCCTCGACCTGGCCCATGGTGGCATCCTCGACGGCCTGTCGTCGGACTACGTCCCGGCCAGCCTCTTGCAAGCCGCCTTCCACCTGTCCGACACTCTCGACATGCAGTTGCCACCAGCGGTCGCTATGGTGAGCGCCAACGTGGCCGACATGGTGGGGCTGCCCGACCGGGGCCGCATCGCCCCCGGACTGAAGGCCGATCTGGTGCGCGTGCGCCGGGTTGACGGTGTTCCCTTGCCAGCGGAGGTATGGCGCGATGGCCGTCGTGTCTGTTGAGGGTCCGGTCCTCGACACCGGGCGTCACGCGATCTACTGGGCGCCACCGGCCGGCTCGCCGCTGGCGCGGCTGGGCGCCACCTGGCTGGGCCGGGACGCCGAGACCGGCGAGGCCGTGCCCCGCTCGGTGGCCCTGGACATCGACCCGGCCCAGGCCGAGGCCCTGACCGACAGCCCTCGCTTCTATGGCTTCCACGGCACCCTGAAGCCACCCTTCGCCCTGTCTCCGGGACACACAGCCGGGGCGTTGCGCGACGCCCTGACCACCTTCGCCGCCTGCCGTCCGCCGCTGGTCCTGCCGCCCCTGTCGGTCACCGCCATCGGTCCGTTCATCGCCCTGATCCCGTCGGCGCCAGTGCCGGCGCTGGACGACCTGGCCGCCGCCTGCGTCGCCGACCTGGACACCTTCCGTGCCCCGCCCGATGCGGCCGACCTGGCGCGCCGCCAGGCCGCCGGCCTGTCAGAGCGGCAGGCGGCGCTGCTGGCCCGCTGGGGGTATCCCTACGTGATGGAGGAGTTCCGCTTCCATCTCACCCTGACCGGGCCGATCGTCGACGCGACCGACCGCGCCGCCGTTCTGGACGCGCTTCGCGACCTCTGCGCGCCGGTGTGCGCCACGCCCCCGCCTCTCGATGCGCTGGCGCTGTTTCATCAGCCCGACTGGAACGCCCCGTTCCGCCTGGTGGCCCGGAGTCCGCTGGGAACGGCCTTGGCCGCGTGACCGGTCGGCGGGCTGGTCAAGCGGGGCCCTTGGCGCTACCGTACGCCCCATGAGCGACACCGTCCCCGATCCTCCGCGCGGTGCCGGCCTGGCGGCCGTCCACGAGGCCATGGACCTGCTCGACCAGGCCGAGACGTGGCCGGCCTTGCGCGCCGCCCTGGAGTCGGCCGGGCTGACCCGGCGCCTGGGGGCCCATGGCATGCAGCGTCTGGCCGATCTGTGGCGGGCCCGAGTCGTGCGCGGTCTGGGCGATGCGGCCCTGCTGGCGGAGGTGCGGCTCTGGGCCGAGGGTGGAGACTACGCCACCCATCCCGATGGGTTCCTGGCTCCGCCGCCCGCCGAACTGGTGGCCGAGGCGGCCCGGCGCGGCTGGTTCGTGCGTCCCTTGGCCAGTGGCGGCTGGGTGATCAACCCGCCGGCCGAGGGTCCGGGGTCCGGGAAACCTCTTACCCTGCCCGACCGTCGATGACCGGCTGCGGGCCGAGGGCGGCGGGCGCCTCCGGCTCCGCCTCCTGGATGGGGGGATCGGCGTCTAGGCTGCTGGCATGATCGGGATCGAGAACAGTGTCGGCGCGCCGGACGAGAGGGGGATCGCTCAACGTTTGTTTGATCTCACGCAGCAACGCCCGGGCGCTGATCGGTTTGCCGACCACGGCGTTGACGCCGGCGTTGAGGGCCTGCTGGACCTCGGCCGGGTTGATGTGACCGGAGACCAGGATAATGGGCACGCGCGGCGCCGGGCTGCTGGCCTCGTTCCGCACGATGCGGCAGAAGGCCAGACCGTCCACGGGTGACATGACATAATCGACAAGGATCAGGTCCCGAGGCCCGCTGTGCAGCAACGCCATGGCTTCCTCGGCGTCGCCAGCCTCGGCGACGCGCGCCACGCCGGCAGCGTTCAGCACCGTGCGCACCACTTTGCGGAAATAGGCATTGTCATCGACCACAAGCACTCGCAACCGCGACCAGTCCAGACGCGCCATGACCTTGCGATCCTACCCTCCGATCCGGGCCGGCCCGGCATCATTGCCCCCGACCGAGGTCCGATCCGGATACGACGTGATTCTGTTCCCTCCCCGGTTCACTCTATCCTCCCGAGTGTCCGGGAAAACGCCGAACGGGTCAACGACTCCCCGGCGCCCAGCCGAAGGGACGGCTAGGCTTGACCCGACGGCCCCACGGTGACTACAGCGAATACGTTGAATCAATTGCGGGATGTACCCGTCCCCGGAGAAAGGCCCGCCCATGGCTCCGCCGCCCCCGCTGCTGACCCTCAAGGATATCGCCCTCGGCTTTGGCGGGCGGCCTCTGTTCGAGAGCATCACCCTGGCGGTCTCGCGCGGCGACCGGCTGTGCCTGGTGGGGCGTAACGGCTGCGGCAAGTCCACCCTTTTGAAGGTGATCGCCGGCACGCTGGAGCCGGACCGGGGCGAGCGCGCCGTGCAACCCGGTGTGACCGTCGCCACCCTTGTCCAGGAGCCGGACCTATCCGCCCATGCCTCCGCCCTGGCGGCGGTGGTCGCCGGCCTGACCCCGGCCCATGCGGGCGAGACCCACCGGGCGGAGATTCTGCTGGACGCCCTGGACGTCCCCGCCGATCGCGACCCGGCCACCCTGTCCGGCGGCGAGGCGCGCCGCGTGGCCCTGGCCCAGGCGCTGGTGAGCGAGCCCGATGTGCTGTTGCTCGACGAGCCCACCAACCACCTGGACCTGCCCACCATCGCCTGGCTTGAAGAGACCCTGGCCGCCTTTCGAGGCGCCATCATCCTGATCAGCCACGACCGGGCCGTGTTGCGCCGGGTGACCCGCGCCACCCTGTGGCTCGACCGGGGCCGGCTACGCCGCCTGGACGAGGGCTTCGCGGCCTTCGACGCCTGGTCCGACACGATCACCGCCCAGGAAGAGATCGAGTGGGCCAAGCGGGACAAGCTGATCGCCCAGGAAACCACCTGGTCCCGGCAGGGCATCTCGGCGCGGCGTAAGCGCAACCAGGGCCGCTTGCGGCGCCTCCACGCCTTGCGGGCCGAACGCGTCCAGCGCATTCAGCGGGCCGGTGGCGTGACCCTGGAGGCGGACAGCGGCGAGACCTCCGGCAAGCTGGTGATCGAGGCCGAGGGTATCTGCAAGAGCTACGACGGCCGGCGGGTGCTCAAACCCTTCTCCACCCGCATCCTGCGGGGTGACCGGGTGGGCATCGTCGGCCCCAACGGCGCTGGCAAGTCCACCCTTCTGAACCTGCTGACCGGCCGGTTGCGCCCCGACCAGGGCCGCCTGCGGCTGGGCACCAACCTGACGCCCACCACCCTGGACCAGCATCGCTCGCTGCTGGACGGCGACAAGACGGTCTGGGACCTGCTGGCCGATAGCGGCGGCGATCACATCAACGTGCGTGGCCGGCCACGCCACGTGGTCGGGTATCTGCGCGATTTCCTGTTCGAGGACCGCCAGGCGCGCAGCCCCGTGTCCAGCCTGTCGGGGGGCGAGCGCAACCGCCTGCTGCTGGCCAAGGCCCTGGCCCGGCCCACCAACCTGTTGATCCTGGACGAACCCACCAACGACCTGGACATGGAGACCCTGGATCTGCTGGAGGAGATGCTCGCCGATTACGACGGTACCTTGCTGCTGGTCAGCCACGACCGGGACTTCCTGGACCGGGTGGTGACGGCGACCATCGTGCTGCCGGGCGACGGCCGGGCCGTGGACTATGCCGGCGGTTTCTCCGACGCCCTGGCCCAGGCGGGTGGCTCCATGGCGGCGCTGTTTCCTGGGCTGGCGGTGAGCCCGGCCCCGGCGGCACTCAAGGCAAAGGCCCCGGCGCCGCCCGCCGACAAGCCCAAGGGGCGCGCGGCGAAGCTGTCCTACAAGCAGCAGCGGGCCCTGGAGGCGTTGCCCGCGCGCATCGAGGCCCTGCAGGTCCAGGTCGCCCGACTCGAGGAAGACCTCGCGGACCCGGGGCTCTTCAAACGCGATCCCGATGGCTTCCAGGACCGGGCCGATCGCCTGGCGGCGACTCGCGCCGAGTTGGCCACGGCCGAGGACGAGTACCTGGAGTTGGAAATTCTCCGCGAGGAGATGGGCGTGTAATGCCACCCCACCATGAGTGAACCTCATGGTGGGGTGGCGAGGCCGGACGGCCGCCGGGTCTTATGGGACCCGGCCGGGGGTGGACGGTGGGGGGACTCTCTCTCGGTTCTCGAGTCCGGGAGCGCGGCATGCGGCCGGCCGGGACTCGGCACATCGGTTGTCTCGGCGCGGGACGCAAACGCAATTCACGAAATGCCGCCGCCTTTCAGGTAAGATAACGTTGAATATCCGGTATAATGGTAGGGTCAAGAGCCCGCTGGCGAACCGCATTGCCGCGAAAACCCGATCAGACGCAATTAAAGCGGCAATGCTCTCATCCTTATATGTTGTCTTTATCCGCGCTCAGAACTCAGACCTAAAGCCCTGACGCGCATGCTCCGCCCGTAAAACAAGCGTCGCGATCGCTTTGCTGTCCTCACATCACGGTGCCTTGACGACCTCGGTGTTTCGCCCTTACGTGATACCATCACCGGCTATGGCGCGCGGCCGTTGGAGTCAGATGCGTGCCTGCCCAAGGCGCGGTGGACTGCGGAAAGGGGGACATGGATGGCCCTGGGATCCGGGGCGGGCAGAGGACAGGCCGGCGCGCGCCTGGCGCGCCCGTCGTCAGTCTTGGGGGCGTCCCCTGGGTCCCCCCCGAGGGCTGCACTGGACGACCCGCGAAAGGTGGATGCCGCCCTGCGCGCGGCGGTCACACAACTCGAGTCCGCGGTGGTCGAGCAGGAACGGGCCGTGACCCGCATTCTCGGCCTTGCCGAGCTTCTGATCGACCGCGCCCCCGACGACAACACGCGCCTGCGCGTTGAGGCGGTGATGGAGTCCTGCGCCTTTCAGGACGTGACCGGCCAGCGCATCCGCAAGGTCAAGGCCCTGCTCAGCCGCCTGACCACCTTGCCGCCCGGTGCCGTGCGTCTGGTCGAGGCCCCCATCGCACCGCCGCCAGACCCGGCACGGGACGACGAACCCGAAGGCGGCCTCACGCAGAAAGAGGTCGATCGCCTGCTCGGGAACCAGTAGCCCAAGGGGACGGTTTCCGGTGGCGCTCAGCGACGAACGCCCCCGTGACGGGCGGTGCCTGTCGATCTGGAGTGCGGGGGGCGGGCGGGATCACCCCTCCCACATCACGATGGTGCCGACGATGGCCGCGCCCACGCACACGGCGGACGCCATCAGAAGCGCGCGCGGCCAGGGAGAGAACGGCCGCGCGACCTGCGCCGTCAGGAGCAGAATGATCGACAGCAGAACCAGGGCATTCATGGCCTGGTTGTCGCCAAGGCCAATCATGGCGTGCGCGTGCCCCCGCTTTTTGCCGGTTCCGGCGATCCGCCCTGGGGCGTATTGAATGACTTTGGCCTCACCCACCATGCTCTAGCAATTTGTTTTTCAAGCAAATCGTCCCCAAAAGATCTTCCAGGGCGATCTGTGCCAGATCGCTCGGGATTTGCTCTAGCAGCCGCCGCCCTCGATCGGCGCCAGGTCCACCAGTCTGGCGCGCAGGGCCATGGTCCCGAAATCCTGGATCACCTCTTCCGCCACGCCGTTGGTGTGATAGCGCAGCCGAACCTCGTACTCTGGGAGTGTGGTGTTTTCGTCCGGTCCGAAGAAACCGAGCACCATGCGCCAGGACGGTCCGGCCAGCAGGGTCGCCTCGGGCAGTTCCGACACCGTACCCGCCGGCACCGCCTCGGCAATGACGGCCGTCGCCTGCATGGCGCCGTCAGGCTCTGAGCCATCGAACATCGGCACCGTGAACAGACGTCGCCCATCGGCGGCGGCCCGGAGCACGGCAAGGGTGTGCTCCCCCGGCAGCATCACCGCTCCCGCCAGATCCACCGCCTTTTCCTCGGGGTGCGTGAAGTGGGCGACGCCCCCACCCGCGTCTCCGCCATCGTCGGTGCCGGTGCCAGCGCCCAACTCGGCGCGGCCGTCGATGACGCGGTCCACGCGGCCATCGCGCTCCGAGCGGATGCGAAAGCGGTACCTGTCGGCGTCCTTGCTTTCCCAGGAGATAAACGTCCAGTCGCTCAGGACCGGCTCCCCCTCCTTGTAGTACAGCGCGAGTTCGGTGCGGCTTTCCATGGCCCAGCCATCGCAGGTGTCGCTGAGCCGATAGGTCATGGTGCCACGCGCGTTGACCACGGGGCTGCCAGTCGCGCGGCGAATCAGGCGCATGTCATAGCGCGCCTCATGGGGGGCGAGGGTAATGGCGGGGCCTCCCGCGCCGTCTGGATGGGCGAGGTCGGCGTCGGTTGTGCGCCCGCCCTGGGCCAATACGGGCGGCGCGGCGAGGAGCAGGGTCAAGGTCAGGGCCACCAGGGCCAGGCTCGGCATGCCCCGTCCGGCGCGGCCGCCGCCGCGCGTGGGATGACTGCCGGCCAGGGCAGGGGACGCGGCGGGACCACGGGGCTGTGGCTTGGCGGAGAACATGCCGGGAACCTCTTGGACGAAAGGACCGCGCCTGACGCAGGCAGACTTTACTATGTGGTGGGCGTCGGGCGACTGTCCATCCTGTGCTCGGCCCCGCGGTGGTCTCATGGCGACGGTTGGGCGAAGATGAGGCCGGGGCGGCGGCGCTTGCCCGTGCTTTCGGGGCTTGTCCCAGCGGGACTCGCCCGATACGGGGACCCGTCCAGAAAGCGTAAACACATCGGGTTGCGGGCTCTTTCTATTGAGGCAAAGGCATGACAAGCAAAAATAAAAATCCAACCCTATTCCTGACGAAGTGGGAGGTTGATCACTACAAAACAAAAATGAAAAAATGCGCCGCCGATATATTGCAGGAAAAGGACGTGGCGTTCGCTGATATGGTGCGAATATGTCTTTCGATGCGTGGCCGAAGAGTTGAAAATTATTTGTGGTCCATGTTTGGTGGTGTCGTCCAGGCTGGTCCCTTTCGGGGCATGACGCTGGTTGATGCCGCGATCGGATCCCAGGTGTCGCCGCGCCTGATCGGTTCGTATGAGCACGAACTCACCCCCGTGATCGAAACGGCCGGACGGTATCAACGCGTCGTCAACGTGGGCTGCGCCGAGGGCTGGTACGCCGTGGGATTGGCCCGGCGGTTTCCGACCCTGGAGGTTATCGCCTACGATACCAATGCCTCGGCGCGCGCGCTTTGCGCGAAAGCGGCGTCCTTGAATGGCGTCGCCGACCGCGTCGCCGTTCGCGGGACGTTTGATGTGGCCGAGGCGCGGCGGACGGTCCTGCCCGGCACGCTTGTGATCATGGACATCGAGGGCGCCGAGCGCGCCCTGATGCGCGCCATGGATCCGGCGGTCATCGCCAAGGCCGACTGGGTCATCGAAACCCATGTCATGGACGACCGCGGCACCTTGGACGACATCCTTGAGATCGCGCCCAGCACGCATGACGTGGACGTGATCGCCCAGGACCCTCGCGCCGTGGAGGTGCCGCCGGACGTCGCCGGACTGAGGCAACTCGATCGGTTCCTGGCCTCATGGGAAGGGCGTGGCGCCGACCCCTGGGTCATCCTGCGCCGTCGCGACGCGACGTGACGCCGGCGGACTGCGCCTTCATCTCAAAAAAAACTCGAGCATGGCGAGTGCTTCTGGAGTCACCCATCATGCTCTAAGTGTCTGTCCGGAAAGCCCAGAAAGACACCACATACGGCATGCCATTCGGGTGTCGACACACACTATATTGCGGTTTTCGAGACTTTCCGGACGGGCCCTAAGGCTTTGGTTTTAAAACAAACCGTCGTCGCGATCCGGTCCGGATCGCGCGGGATTTGCACCAACGACCCGCCGTGTGCCCGGGCAGGCGGTGCCCTGTCCGCCGCTTCGCGACGGCCGCACCCCCCTGGGCACCTCGGGATCACCCCATCGCCTTACGCAACCCCGCGTCCAGCGTATCCAGGAACTGGGTGGTGGTCAGCCAGGGCTGGTCCTTGCCGATGAGGATGGCGAGGTCCTTGGTCATGTGGCCGGCCTCGACGGTGTCGATGCAGACCTTCTCCAGGGTCTCGGCGAAGCGCACCACGTCCGGGGTGCCATCGAACTCGCCCCGGAACTTCAGGCCCCGCGTCCAGGCGAAGATGGAGGCAATGGGGTTGGTGGAGGTCTCCTGCCCCTTCTGGTGCTGGCGGTAGTGGCGGGTCACCGTGCCGTGGGCGGCCTCGGCCTCCACCGTCTGTCCGTCGGGAGTCATGAGGACCGAGGTCATCAGCCCCAGTGAGCCGAACCCCTGGGCCACGGTGTCGGACTGCACGTCGCCGTCATAGTTCTTGCAGGCCCAGACGAAGCCGCCCTCCCACTTCATGCAGCAGGCGACCATGTCGTCAATCAGGCGGTGCTCATAGGTCAGGCCGGCGGCGTCGAACCGGTCCTTGAACTCGGCCTCGAACACCTCCTGGAACAGATCCTTGAAGCGACCGTCATAGGCTTTCAGGATGGTGTTCTTGGTGGACATATAGACGGGCCAGCCGCGTGTCAGGCCATAGTTCATGCAGGCCCTGGCGAAGCCGCGAATCGACTCGTCCAGATTGTACATTGTCATGCCGATGCCCGGGCCCGGGAAGTCATAGACCTCCCTGGTAATGGGCTGTCCGCCGTCGTCAGGAGTGAAGGTGACGGTGAGCCTGCCCTTGCCCGGGATCTTGAAGTCGGTGGCCTTGTACTGGTCGCCGAACGCGTGACGGCCAATGACGATGGGCCTGGTCCAGCCTGGCACGTATCGCGGCACGTTGTTGCAGATGATGGGCTCGCGGAACACGGTGCCGCCCAGGATATTGCGGATGGTGCCGTTGGGCGACTTCCACATCTCCTTGAGGCCGAACTCCTCCACCCTGTCCTCGTCGGGGGTGATGGTGGCGCACTTGACGCCGACGCGGTGGGTCTTGATGGCCTCGGCGGCGTCGACCGTGATCTGGTCGTTGGTCTCGTCGCGCTTCTGAATGCCCAAGTCGTAGTAAAGCAGGTCCACGTCCAGATACGGCAGGATCAGCTTGTCCTTGATGAAGGACCACATAATGCGGGTCATTTCGTCGCCATCCAGTTCGACGACCGGATGGGTGACCTTGATCTTGGTCATGCGGAGGGACTCCCCGTCAGCAGTGGCGTTGAGGCGTCCGCGGGGGTGTGCCCCCAAGGATGCAGGGAGGCCGTGGCCGGGCAGGACGGCCGGCTCTGGCGACGGACGGCGGCACCATAGCAGGCCGAGGGGCCAAGGCAAGAGGCCAAGGCAAGGCAAGGTGGCGACCCACGCTATTTGTTCGCGGTATACGACGGAACGTTGCGTGGTCGCATGGCTTGAAAACCTCCGGTCTGCCGCACGGCCTCGCCGGCCAGCAGGGCGGCGGCCATGGCCACGTTGAGCGATCGCGCGCCCGCCGCCATGGGAACCGCCACGCGCGCATCCACCGCCTGATGCACGGCTTCGGGCACGCCGACGCTCTCTCGACCCAGCAGCAGAACGTCGTCGACCCGGAAGGCGAAGTCCACATGGGCGATCGCGCCGCGCGTGGTCAGCAACACCAGGCGTGAGCCGGCCACCCCGTCGGCCCGGCGGACCGCCTCCCAACCGGTGTGGCGCCGCGTGGTCGCGGCATCGAGATAGTCCATGCCGACCCGCCGCAGGCGCCGGTCGTCCCAAAGGAATCCGCAGGGCTCGATAATCTCCACCGGCAGGCCGAGACAGGCGGCCAGGCGCAGCACGGCGGCCGCGTTCTGGGGGATGTCGGGCTGGAAGAGGGCCAGGCGCATGCGCGTAAAAAACCTGTCCGACGAGAGGGTTAAGGCGAAAACAGTGGTGCTTTTTGTCCTTTTCAAGGCTAAGGATATGGATTATAAGCCCCTCAACCACGACCGCCCATGGGCCGCGTCCGTTCCAGTTCTGGAGCCATGACGTGGGGCGTGTCCTGTGGCCCTAAATCCGTTACGGGTTCGTTGTCGCCGGGCTCAACTCGGGTGTTGAGTGGGCGCGGACGGGTTGTCACGGTTTGGATGGACGCACGCCGATCCGAAGGGGGAGGGAGCGTGATGTCGTCGTATGCCGCTCCGTAACTCATTGAAGAGGTTGCATCACAATGTCTGAAACGGCTAACCCGGCTGAAACCGGCGGCGACACCAGTCGTCGTGACATGCTGCTGTACGCCAGCAGCGCGCTAGGTGCGGTGGGCACCGCCCTGGCGGTCTGGCCCTTCATCGACAGCATGAACCCGGCCAAGGACGTTCTCGCCCTGGCCAGCATCGAAGTGGACCTGTCGCCGATCCAGGAGGGCCAGGCCATCACCGCGGTGTGGCGCGGCAAGCCCGTGTTCATTCGGTATCGCACCCCGGCGGACATCGAGAAGGCCCGCGCCGTCGAGGTGTCCAGCCTGCGCGATCCCCAGACCGACGATGAGCGGGTGATCAGGGACCAGTGGCTGATCATGATCGGCATCTGCACCCACCTGGGCTGCGTGCCGAAGGGTCAGAAGCCGGGTGATCCCAAGGGAGAATACGACGGCTGGTTCTGCGTCTGCCATGGGTCGCACTACGACACCGCGGGCCGCATCCGCAAGGGCCCGGCGCCCCTGAACCTGCCGGTTCCGCCGTACGAGTTCCTGGATGACACCACCATCCGGATCGGCTAGGAGCGAGAGTGATCCATGAGCACCACCCCTGACCCCGTGTGGAGCAATCGAGCCATTAAGTGGTTTGATCGCCGCCTTCCAATCTTTACCCTGGTTTACAAGGAGTTGGGCGTTTATCCAACGCCGCGCAACATTAACTACTGGTGGGCTTTTGGCTCGCTGTCAGGCATCATCCTGGTGATCATGATCCTCACCGGTATCTTCCTGGCGATGTTCTACACCCCGCATGAGGACATGGCGTTCGCCTCCATCGAGCGCATCATGCGGGAGGTGAACTATGGTTGGCTGATCCGCTTCTTGCACATGAACGGTGCCTCGCTGTTCTTCGCCTTGGTCTACGTTCATATCCTGCGTGGTATGTACTACGGCTCCTACAAGGCGCCCCGCGAGCTTCTGTGGATCATCGGCGTGGTGATCTACCTGATCATGGTGATGACCGCCTTCCTGGGGTACGTGCTGCCGTGGGGGCAGATGTCCTTCTGGGCCGCCACCGTGATCACCAGCCTGGTGACTCCGCTTCCGTTCGGCGAGACCATCGCGATCTGGCTGTGGGGTGGTTACTCGGTGGACAACGACACCCTGAAGCGCTTCTTCTCGCTGCACTACCTGCTGCCGTTCCTGATCGTCGGACTGGTTCTGTTGCACCTGTGGGCGCTGCACACCACAAAGTCCAACAACCCGCTCGGCGTCGAGGTCAAGAAGAAGGCCGATACCCTGCCGTTCCATCCGTATTCCACCATAAAGGACGCGTTCGCACTGGGCGTTGCCCTTTTGGTGCTGTGCTACTTCGCCTTCTTCGCGCCTAACTATTTCAACCACTCGATCAACTATGTGATGGCCGATCCGCTGGTCACGCCGGAGCATATCGTGCCCGAGTGGTACTTCCTGCCCTTCTACGCCATCCTGCGAGCGATCCCCGACAAGCTGATGGGTGTGCTGCTGATGTTCGCGGCCATCTTGATCTGGGCGGCGCTGCCCTGGCTGGATACCTCCAAGGTGAGAAGCGGTCGCTTCCGCCCCGTGTTCCGCATCTTCTTCTGGATTTTCGTCGCCGATGCGGTGCTGCTGACCTACCTGGGCGCCATGCCGGCCGAGGGCATCTACGTC
>JANQGN010000600.1 GCA_028277295.1 Rhodospira sp. | reverse complement strand
CTACTGCCCGAGCATCGAGGACAAGGTGGTGCGCTTCGCCGACCGCGACCGCCACCAGATCTTCCTGGAGCCCGAGGGCCTCGACACCCCCGCCGTCTACCCCAACGGCATTTCCACCAGCCTGCCGGACGATGTCCAGGCCGCCCTGGTGGCTTCGATCCCGGGCCTGGAGCGCGCGCGTATTCTCCAGCCGGGGTACGCCATCGAGTATGACATGGTCGACCCCAGGGAACTCCGGCCAACCCTGGAGGTTGCCCGCCTGCCAGGTCTGTTCCTCGCTGGCCAGATCAACGGCACCACGGGCTACGAGGAGGCCGCCGCCCTCGGCCTGATCGCCGGCGCCAACGCCGCCCTCCACGCGGGTGCCCGGGGGAGTGACCGCCGCGCCCCGACCACCGCGCCCGCCGACGACCGCCCCACCTTCACCCTGGACCGGGCCGAGGCCACCATCGGCGTCATGATCGACGACCTGGTGACACGCGGTGTCACCGAACCCTACCGCATGTTCACCAGCCGCGCCGAGTACCGCCTGCGCCTGCGCGCCGACAACGCCGATGAACGTTTGACCGAGCGGGGCCTGGCCGTGGGCCTCGTCGGTCCCGACCGCGCCACGCAGTGGCGAGGCCGCGCCCAGCAGCTGGCCCAGGCCCGCGCGCTGCTGGACGGCCTGTCCATGACACCGGCCCAACTCGCCCGCGCCGGCTGGAGCGTCAACCAGGACGGCCAGCGCCGCACGGCCTTCGACCTGCTGGGCCAGCCCGACGTGACCGTGGCGCGGCTGACGACCCTGTGGCCCGAACTGGCGGCCCTCGACCCCACCAGTGCCGCGCGCCTGGAGGTCACCGCCCGCTACGACCGCTACCTGGCCCGGATGGAACGGGACATCGCCGGATATCGCCGGGAGGAGGCGCTACGTCTGCCCGATCACCTGGACTATGGGGCCATTGGTGGCCTGTCCACGGAAATGCGTCAGGTGCTGTCCCGCGCCCGGCCGGCCACCCTGGGCGCCGCCGCGCGCCTGCCCGGTGTCACCCCGGCCGCGCTCACGGCCCTGTTGGCGCATGTGCGGCGCCACGGCACGAGCCCCGATGCCGAAACCGGCGCCGGGGTCGCCTGAGCATGGCCCGGCGTCCCCATGACTCGCGGCGACCACCATCAGGGCATTCGTCACGACCCGCCCCGGTCCCCTTATCCGCCCTTGTCCGTGATCAACCGGCCGCCCATGAGAGCCGACGGCAATCGCTGGCCACGGCCCTGGACCGACCGGCCGAGACCGTGGCTCCGGAAATCGTGACCCGACTCGAGACGCTGCTTGACCTGCTGGCCCGCTGGACCCGGCGCATCAACCTCGTGGCCCCCTCCACCCTGGCCGGGGCCGATCGGGGGTGGGAGCGGCACGTTCTCGACTCGGCCCAGCTTTTTCCACTCATCCCCGCCGATGCCCGGCGGCTGGTGGACCTGGGCTCGGGCGCCGGCTTTCCAGGTCTGGTGCTGGCCATCCTGGGCGCCCCCGACCCGCACCTGATCGAGTCGGACCAGCGCAAGGCCGCCTTCCTGCGCGAGGCCGCCCGGACCACCGGCACCCCGGTCACGGTCCACGCCGCGCGACTGGAATCGGTGGACCCTCTCGGCGGCGACGTGGTCACGGCCCGCGCCCTGGCACCGCTGGCCGATCTGCTGCCTCTGGTGCTGCGTCACCGCGCTCCGGACGGTCTGGCCCTGCTCCCCAAGGGCCGGGACGTGGAGACGGAATTGACCGCCTGCCGCGATCAATGGATCATGCGCCAGAGCAGTCGGCCCGCGCAGGGCGATCCCGCCGGCCGCATCCTCATCATTCGGGAGATCCGCCGTGTCGCCACCGCCCGCTGACACGCCCATCGAGACGTCTGCTGGGGGCCGTGCCGGGTCCGCCGGCCCCCCCGCCGGCCCCCCCGCCGGATCGGCGCCGCGCGTCATCGCCATCGCCAACCAGAAGGGCGGCGTGGGCAAGACCACCACGGCCATCAACCTGGCCACCGCCCTGGCCGCCACGCGCAAGAGCGTCCTGGTCATTGACCTGGACCCCCAGGGCAACGCCTCGACCGGGTTCGGCATCCCGCCGGGCGACCGCGATCGCGACAGCTATCGGCTGCTCTCCGGCACGCTGCCCCTGGCCGAGACCCAGGTGACCACCGAGGTCCCCGGCCTGTCCCTTGTCCCCTCGGGCATGGATCTGGCCGGCGCGGAACTGGAACTGGTGGATGTGGAGCGGCGCGAACATCGCCTGGCCGACGCCCTCACGGCGGCCCAGGCCGGCGGAGTCGCGGTCGACTACATTCTCATCGACTGCCCGCCAGCCCTGGGCCTGCTGACGCTCAACGCCCTGGTGGCCGCGCACGCCGTGTTGATTCCGCTGCAATGCGAGTTCTTCGCCCTGGAGGGCATCAGCCACCTGATGACCACCATCGAGCGGGTGCGCGCCCGCTTCAACCCTACCCTGGACATCCAGGGGATCGTTCTGACCATGTTCGACCGCCGCAACAACCTGTCGGACCTGGTGGCCGAGGACGTGCGCACCCATTTCGGCAGCAAGGTCTACAAGACGGTGATCCCCCGTAACGTGCGCGTCTCCGAGGCCCCCTCGCACGGCAAGCCGGTGCTGCTCTATGACCTGTCCTGCGCCGGGTCCAAGGCCTACGTGAAACTGGCGGGGGAGCTGATCCGCCAGACCCGCACGCTGGCGGCGTAGCATCACCCACCGCGCGGCCAGAGTCCCCGGCCAAACCGAACCTCGCGCCGGCGGGCGGCGCGCCGTCCCCTCCGACCCCGGACCACGGACACAGATGGCGAAACGACAAACTCTCGGGCGCGGCCTGTCCGCCCTGTTCGGCGAAGCCGAGGCGGCGGCCATCGCATCCCCCGCCGAGGATGGCGTGGGGCCGGATGATCCCCGCGACGCGACGAGCGCCGGCCACGCCGCCAAGGAGTCCGCCGATGCGTCCGCGTCCGGCGTCCGCCGGATGCCGGTCGACCGGCTATCCCCCAGCCCCTACCAGCCGCGCCGGGTGTTCGACGACGCCGGCCTGGACGAACTCGCCGAGAGCGTCCGTCATCGCGGCGTCCTCCAGCCCCTGCTGGTGCGGCCGCGCGCCGATACCCCCGACCACTATGAGATCGTCGCCGGCGAGCGCCGCTGGCGCGCCGCCCAGCGTGCCCAGGTGCACACGGTGCCGGTGCTGGTTCGAGACCTCACCGACCGCGAAACCCTGGAAGTCGCGCTGGTCGAGAACCTGCAACGCCAGGACCTCAACCCCATGGAGGAGGCGGAGGGCTATCGCCGCCTGGTCGACGAGTTCTCCCACACCCAGGACGCCCTGGCCGAGGTGGTGGGCAAGAGCCGCAGCCACGTGGCCAACACCCTGCGGCTGCTCTCGCTGCCGGAGGAGGTGCGGGGCCTGGTCAACGACGGCAGCCTGTCGGCTGGTCATGCCCGGGCGCTGCTGACTCTGGACCACCCCACCCAGTTCGCTCGCGAGGTGGTGCGCAAGGGCCTCAACGTGCGCCAGACCGAGGCCCTGGCCCGCGAGGTGGCGCAACGCCCACCTCAGGCGCGCCCGCGCAAGGGCAGCGGCCCGCGCCCCGGCGGCCTCGACAAGGACGCCGACACCCTCGCCCTGGAACGCGACCTGAGCACCCAACTGGGCATGACCGTGACCATCGACATGAAAGGGGCCGGCGCCGAGCACGGCACGCTCACCGTTCGGTTCGCCTCCCTGTCCCAGCTTGACGAGGTGCTGTCGCGGCTATCGCGCGGCCCGTCGGCGGCCGAGGGTGATGGCACCGTACCGACGCCCTTCGGCTGACCGGAGGCCCGCCGCGCCAGACCGGTCGAGACAACCCGGTCTCAAGCAAATCGTCCCCAAAAGATCGTCCAGGGCGATCTGTGCCAGATCGCTCGGGCTTTGCTCTAGACCGATGGTTCTCTCTTGTAGTTCTCTCTTGT
>JANQGN010000456.1 GCA_028277295.1 Rhodospira sp. | reverse complement strand
GTAGGCATCAAGCGTCTCGATGCGGTTGGCGGCGAGGCGCCGCTCCAGCCGCCGGCGGATGGTGCTGGGCTTGTACTTGGAAAAGTCGATGTCGGTGCGCTCACGGACCATCTGGAAGATCCGGCCCATGGTATCTTCCGTGTCGTCGGTGCCGTCCTCGGCCAGCATGACGGCGCGCGGGAAGCGGATAATGGAGGACAGTTCCGGCCCGATCTCATGGGGGGCCAGGCGCAAGTCGATGCACCCCGTCTCGATGGCCGCGGTGGGCATGCCGTCGTACTTGGCGGTGGCGGGAAGCTGCGCCACCGTCAGGCCGCCATGAGCCTTGATGGCCCGCACACCCTGAGACCCGTCGCTGCCCGTGCCCGACAGAATGACGCCAATGGCCTTGGGTCCCTGGGCTTCGGCCAGTGTCGAAAAGAACACGTCCACCGATGGCTTGGGTCCATGCGGCGCCGAGGGCTCCTTGAGCAGCAGGCGACCCCCTTGCAGGCGCAGGTCCTTGTTGGGCGGACAGATGTGAACGGTGTTGGCCTCGAACGGCGCGCCGTACTCGATTTCCTTGATGCGCAGGTTGGTCTCGCGGCTGAGCAACTGCACCAGCATGCTGCGATACTGCGGCGCCATGTGCTGGACGATCACATAGGACATGTTTGACTGCGCCGGAAGGTTGGCCACGAAGGGCCGCAGGGCCTCCAGGCCGCCAGCCGACGCGCCGACCCCGACGACCACCATGCCGTCGTCATCCGCATCGGTGTCCTCGCCCGCGCTGGCCTCACCGTCGGCGTCCACGTCGCCGACGTCGCCAGCCTCGGCGATGTCCGTGCGCGGCGATTCGTCCACCACCGTGGTCACGGCGGGCGCGGCCCTGACGCCAGGCGGGGGAACAGCCGACTCCGACTCCGTCGCCGTCTCCAAGTCGGGATCGGCATCGGCATCGGCCAGAGAGCCCGAGGTCTGGGACTCCGAAAGAGGGGAGTCGGACTTCGGATCGGCCGGAGGAACCATCACGTCCCCACTTTCATGGTCAAGCGCATCGTCGCGTCTATCGTGCTGCCCGCCATCGCCGCGGGCGCCCGGACGGTCGCCGGATGGCGTGTCTTCCATCGGCCGTGCCGTGTCATCGCCGTCCCCGGCGCCTGTCGTATCGTTGGTCATGCCGCCCCTGCCCTGGCCAACACCCACACCGGTGGCGGCGCGCCCAGTGTCGACGGTCTTCGCGGTTGGGCGAGCGCCTCGAACCGTCGCGTCATGCCCATTCCCCCGCCGTGTGACCGCCCCATATCGACCCGGCGCGCCCGCGTCCGGACCAGAGTCCGCGCCGCCGCGACAAGACGGCACGCCATAACACTCGAGATACCATCCTAAATGGGGTCTCCAAAGAGGCCGCTCAACCTCTTCGTTTCCTAGCCGGGACGCAGCCGCCGTAAAACTCCGATGCCATGCGCCCCTACCAGCCCCACGGTTCCGCTTGGTCTTGGCGGATCCGCCCGCGAGCGGTCGGCGCTCTGTTGTCTCGTCCATAGCGCCAGGGGTCCCGCCCGGAACGCTCCCGTCTGCCTACATACGCGTTTCCTGAGCGCGTTTGAAGAGCGTTTGTATGGGTTCAGGCTGCGTGAGATTCTGGAGAAGGCTCTTTGAGAGCGGCCTGAAGGTACTCGAGTGGGGTCAGGCCGTTCAAGGCGCGATGAGGCC
>JANQGN010000384.1 GCA_028277295.1 Rhodospira sp. | reverse complement strand
TACAACGCCGGCACCATGGAGTTCCTGTACGAGAACGGCGAGTTCTACTTCATCGAGATGAACACCCGTCTCCAGGTCGAACACCCGGTGACCGAGATGATCACCACCCTCGACCTGGTGAAGGAACAGATTCGTGTCGCCCAGGGCGAGCCGCTGGGCTACGCCCAGGGCGACATCCGCATCCACGGCCATGCCATCGAATGCCGTATCAACGCCGAAAACCCGCTCACCTTCACGCCCTCGCCGGGCACCGTGGGCCGCTACCATGCCCCGGGCGGCATGGGGGTTCGCGTGGAATCGGGCCTGTACACGGGTCTGCGCGTGCCGCCGCACTATGATAGCATGATCGCCAAACTGGTGGTGCACGGCGCCAACCGCACGGAATGCCTCATGCGCCTGCGCCGCGCCCTGGGCGAGTATGTGATCGAGGGCCTGGAAACCACCATTCCCTTGCACCAGCGGCTGATGCAGGCGCCGCGCTTCGTCTCCGGAGACTACGACATCCGCTGGCTGGAGCGCTTCGTTGCCGAGCAGCAGGAGGAGTGAGTGGGCGGCGGCGGGAACCGGTCCAGAAGAGCGCGGGCGCGCGGCAAGGCATCGCGGTGGACCTGGGTCGGCGCGCGCAGCCACACCCCCTCATAAGCCCTCGACGCCGCCCCGGAAACCAGAACGGGCGTCGGTAAGGGCACGCGACAAAAACGCGACCGGCTCACGCCCAGCCTCGCGCCTGGTCGCCTTTGAGAGCCCGTCCGGAAAGTCTCGGGAGCCACAATATGTAGTGTGCCCGCGCCCGAATCGCATGCCGTATGCGGTGTCTTGCAAGGCTTTCCGGACAGACACTGAGACCGTGTGGCGTGCGGAGGCAATGCATACCGCCCTTATCCGTCCGAGGATGTCGCCGCCTCGTCCAGGGCGCGCACCAGGGCGCGGCGGATCCCCGGCTCTAGCGCCGCGTGGCCAGCGTCCGGCACCATCACCAGTTGGCTTCCCGGCCAGGCGGCGTGCACGTCGAAGGCGGTGGTGGGCGGGCACACCAGGTCATAGCGCCCCTGCACCAGCGTCGCCGGCAGGTGGGCGATGCGGTGCATGTCGTCCAGAAGCTGCCCCTCGCGCACGAAGCCGCCGTTGACCATGTAATGCGCCTCCAGCCGGGCCAGGGGCAGGCAGGCCTCGGCCGACGCGTCGCTCAGGCGTGGCACCAGGCGCGAGCAATGCTCCTCATAGCGGCTCCAGGCCACGGCCGCCGGCCCGTGCACCGCCGGGCTGGGATCGACCAGGCGGGCGTGATAGGCGGCCAGGGGATCGGCGCGCTCGGCCTCCGGCAGATGCGCCAGGAACGCCTGATGCGCCTCCGGGAAGAACCGGCCCATGCCGGTCAGGAACCAAGCCACCTCGGCGGCGCGGAACAGGAACAGACCGCGCAGCACGAACGCCACGCACCGCTCGGGGTGTGCCTGTCCGTAGGCCAGGGCCAGGGTGCTCCCCCAGGAGCCGCCCATCACCACCCAGCGCTCGATGCCCAGGTGTTGGCGCAGGCGTTCTATGTCGGCCACCAGGTCGGTGGTGGTGTTGCCCTGCGTCGAGCCGCGCGGCGTCGAGCGGCCACAGCCGCGCTGATCGAACAGCACCACGCGGTAGCGGTTGGGGTCGAAGAAGCGGCGATAGGCGGGCGCGATGCCCGCGCCCGGCCCACCATGCAGAAACACCGCCGGCACGCCACTGGGACGCCCGCACTGCTCCCAATACAAGGCGTGCCCCCCGTCCACCGGCAGCATGCCGGAGTCGAACGGCGCGGTCGGTGGATAAAGGTCGGCCAGGTCGGGATGGGCGGCGGAGATGGTGGCGGGCACGAGGACCCCTCTTGCATGGGCTCGAGAAAAACGAGACGTCACGGGGCGGACCGAGACGGACGGGGATCGGCGCGCCCCAGATTGGGCCATATCCGCGCCCCGAAAGCCAGACCAGCCTGATACACCCCAAGGCTTATCGCATTTGGCGACTGGGGGCTGACGCGGTCCGCCGACTCACTCCGGCTAGACGGTTCGGTCGCCCTGGCCCCAGTCGGCCCGCAAGGCGGCCAGGTCCTCGGGACGGTCAATGTCGCGGGTCACCGCCGGATCGTCCACCGGCACCCGCAGCAAGCGGCTGGCGTGGGCGTGAAGACGGATAAGATCGCGTCCGCCCTGATCGCCCTCCAGACCCAACAGCGCCGGACGCCAGGCCCGGCCCCACAGCACTGGGTGTCCCTCTGTCCCATGGTGCGCCGGCCGAACGATGGCCGTGGTGGGATCGGGCGCGGAGGCGAACGCCGCGCACAGACACCTCACCGTGCCCGGCGCCAGGCCGGGCTGATCCCCCAGCATGACCACCACACCATCAAGATCCGCCGGAAGCGCGGCCACGCCCACCGCCAGCGACCGTCCCATCCCCTCCACATAGCGCGGATTGTGCGCCATCCGCCATCCCTGGCCGGCCAGGGCCTCGGCCACCGCCTCGGCATCGCGCCCGGTCACCGCCACGCGGGGGGCGTCGGGCAAGGTCTCGGCCAGCGGCTTCCCCACATGGCGCACCAGCGGCGCGCCGCCCAGGTCCAGCAACAGCTTGTTGGGTCCTCCCATGCGCCGACCCAGCCCCGCGGCCAGCAACACCACGCCCAGGCCGGCGCCGTCACCGCCGGGCGGCCCGGTCATCCCGCGCCTCCTTCCTCCGCCAGGATGGCGCGCAAGCCCTCGCGATAGGTGGGATAGCGCAACGTGACGCCCAGCCGCCCCTTCATGCGACCGCACCAGACGCGGCGCGTGTCGGCGTAGAAACTGCGGGCCATCGGCGAAAGGTCGGCCGCCTCCAAGGGCATCTCCGGCGGCGGCTCGACACCCAAAAGGGCGGCGGCCTCGGTGATCACATCCTGCGGCGGCGCCGGTTCGTCGTCCGCCACATTGAAGATGGTGCCGGGTCTCGGCCTGTCCAGGGCCGCCATCAGCACCGTGGCGATGTCGTCCACGTGGATGCGGCAGACCACGTGACCGGGCTTGATCACGCGATGGGCCCGCCCCGCGCGCAGGCTGTCCAGGGCGCTCCGTCCGGGACCGTAGATGCCCGCCAGACGGAAGACCTCGACCGGCCGGCCGTGGTGGCGCCACAGGTCCAGCCAGCGGGTTTCCGCCTCCAGGCGCCGGAGGGACCGCGCCTGCGTGGGATGCGGCGGTGTCAGTTCGTCCACCCAGGCGCCACCGGTGTCCCCATAGACGCCGGTGGTCGACAGATAGCCGATCCACCGGGGCCGCCGCGCGGCGGTCAGGGCCTCGTGCATGGTGTCCAGCACCGGGTCGCCCGCCTCGTCGGGCGGCACCGACACCAGGATGGCGTCATAGCGTTCCAGGGTCTCCTGGGACAGCGGCCGGCCGCGATCCAGGGGAAAGGCCGTGACACCGTCGGCCGTCAGCGCTGCCACGCCGTCGTCGCCGCGCGCGGTGCCCGCCACCCGCCAGCCCCGCGCGGACAACACCCGTCCCAGGCGGCGCGCCGTGTATCCCATGCCGAGGCAGAGAAGAGACCGATCAGCGGTCATGTGACGTCCTCGTGTACGGAACGGCCCGGCGCCCGATCGTCCCGGGCTTTCGAAGCGCTCGTGACGCGCGGGCCTCAAGGGGCGTATCATCTCCCGCGACCCGCTCTCAGGCAACCCGGGACCCAACCCGGGCAGGGCTCCGAACTCGGATGACCGGTCTGTAAGGGTCCATGGGTCCGAGGGAGATCCTTCGCGTCCCGCGGACGCTCAGGATGA
>JANQGN010000007.1 GCA_028277295.1 Rhodospira sp. | reverse complement strand
GGTGGGCTTCCGGCTGTGGGACGTGTTCGCCGCCCAGCAACTGGTGGGCACCCAGATTGTCACCGAGCCCGCCAACTGGCGGCGCGCCGCGCACATGGTGGCCGACGAAATCTACAAGGCGCTGACGGGCGAGGATGGCTACTTCGACACCCGCATTGTCTACATCGCCGAGACCGGCCCGGCCACCAATCGCGTCAAGCGGCTGGCCATCATGGACCAGGACGGCGCCAACAACCGCACCCTGACCGACGGTCAGGCCCTGGTGCTGACACCGCGCTTCTCGCCGACGGCGCAGGAAATCACCTACATGTCCTATTACCAGGGCGTGCCCCGGGTCTATCTGTTCAACATCGACAGCGGCCGTCAGGAACTGCTGGGCAACTTCCCGGGCATGACCTTCGCGCCGCGCTTCTCGCCCGATGGCAATCGCGTGGTCATGAGCATGTCCCAGGGCGGCAACGCCGACATCCATGTGATGGACCTGCGAACCCGCCAGTCGCGGCGCCTGACCGACCATCCCGGCATCGACACCTCGCCGTCCTTCTCGCCGGACGGGGCGCGCATCACCTTCAACAGCGACCGTGGCGGCGCCCAGCAGATCTATGTGATGAGCGCGGCCGGTGGCGGGGCGGAGCGCATCAGCTTTGGCGACGGTCGTTACGCGACGCCGGTCTGGTCGCCGCGCGGCGACCTGATCGCCTTCACCAAGATGAAGGGCGGGCGGTTCTTTATCGGGGTCATGAAGCCCGATGGATCGGGCGAGCGCATCCTCTCCGAAGGGTATCTGGTCGAGGGCCCCACCTGGGCGCCCAACGGACGCGTGGTCATGTTCTTCCGCCAACAGCCGGGCGGCGGGTCGCGCCTCTATAGCGTTGACCTCACCGGCTTCAATGAACGTCCGGTGTCCACCCCCACCGACGCGTCGGATCCCGCCTGGTCGCCGCTCCTGCCATGACCCTGCCCCCGGCTCGCCCCCACGACGCCCGTTCTGAGTCGCCGTCGTGCTCTTGCCATTTCCGCGTCCCCTCCTAGAATGCATGCCGCTGTTGTCCGGCGTCCGCTTATCGGGTAGAAACGCGCGCCCGCTTGGGGGGGGACGGTCGCCCGGGCTGGGTGGCGACGATCATCGGCGGGCAAGGGTCACGCGCCGTGCTCCGGCACGCCCACCGTATCGGCCGCGCCCGGGTTCACACGCGGTCATCGCCCGCCGTCAAGGGCCCGTGACCGTGGGTCATCTCATGCCGCGCGGAACCCCGCGGGCGGTGTTTCTTCGGCCTTGGAGAAGTTCCCGATGAAGTTCAAAGTCGTTTCGGTTGTGGCCGCGCTGGTGTTCCTGGGCGCTTGCTCCACCACGCCGGAGTCCGGCTCCGGTCAGACGGGCGGCGGCGCCGCCCCGGTGGCCGCGGCCACTGGCCCGGCGGCGGGCAGCCAGCAGGAGTTCATGCAGATCGTCGGCGACCGCGTCCTGTTCGCCTTCGATTCCTACTCCCTGAGCGGCGAGGCGCAGCAGGTCCTGCGCCGCCAGGCCGCCTGGTTGCAGCAGTACCCGCGCTTTACCGTGACCATCGAGGGCCACGCGGATGAGCGCGGCACCCGCGAGTACAACCTCGCCCTCGGCGCGCGGCGCGCCAACGCCGTGGAGACCTACCTGGAGTCCCTCGGCGTGCCGGGCAACCGGGTGTCCACCGTGTCCTATGGCAAGGAGCGCCCGACCTGCACCCAGCCAAGCGAAAGCTGCTGGTCGCGCAATCGCCGTGGCGTCACGGCCCTGCGTTAAGCCGTCTTGCCCCAACCGGCCTGGGCGAGCCCCAGGCCGGGCATGGACTTGAGTCGTCCACCGCGCCGTAGTCCGCCGGATCACACGCGCCGGCGGCCCGCGCGGGGAGCGTTTTTCTTGTCCAACTGTTTGGCCAGCGTCGGCGCCTTCGCCTCCGAAGGCGCCATGTTTGTTTTGTCGTCGCCATCATTGCGCCAAGAAACCGCGATACGCGACAGTGATACCGACGGTTATTGACCGTGACCGTTGACGTGCGTGGCCGGCCCGCTCTCGCACCCGGCCCCCTCAAGCGTCATCCCCAAGGAAGCATTGGGGGGGTGGCCGTATGGGGGCGCTGACCGGTGCCGTTTGGCGGATGTGTCAGACGCATCCACCTCAGGTGTGAGGCATCGGTCGCGCGACCACCACGGCAGAACACCGAGTCGCGCAGGAGAGGAGGCAGGTTGCCATGCGCCCCACCATGCAGGTCTTCCCGCGGTCCATTGGCGCCGCAGCGGGGGCGGCGCCGACCCTGACGCTCGCCCTGGCCCTTGTGACCGGCCTGGGCGCGCTGGCGTTGCCGGGACGCGCCGCGCTGGCCCAGCAGCAGGACCTGCGCCCGGTGGTCGCCGACCTTCAGGTTCGCATCTCCCAGCTTGAGGGCCTGGTGCGCACCCTGACCGGAGAGTTGGAACAGGCCACCTTCCGGACCCGACAGTTGGAGCAGCGTCTCGACCTGCTGAACCGCGACACGGATCTGCGGTTGCGGGAGCTTGAGGGCACCGGCGGCGACGCCGCCAGAGCGCGCCCGGCATCAAGTCCGTCCCCGGCGCCGCGTCCCGCGTCCACCCCGCCCCCATCGCCTTCCGGGCCGGCGTTGGCGCCGGACTCCGGTGTTCTCGGATACCTACCCGCGCCCCAGCCCGAGGACGGGCTGGGCGGCGGGTTCGCGCCACCGGCGACCGCCCCGGCCCCAACCGCCGTCGCGGTGTTGCCGTCCGGCACACCCGATGCGCAGTACGGCCACGCGTTCTCGCTGCTGCGCCAGGGCGATTACGGGCGCGCCGAACAGGCGTTCGCCGCGTTCATCGTGACCAACCCGAGCCACTCCCTGGCCGGCAACGCGCAATACTGGCTGGGGGAGACCCACTACGCGCGAGGCGACTACGAGAACGCCGCGGTGGCCTTCGCCAAGGGCTTCAAGGCGTATCCCGGGGGCAGCAAGACACCGGACAACCTGTTCAAGCTGGGCATGTCCATGTCTGCCCTGGGCAAGAAGCGCGAGGCCTGCGCGGCCTTCCAGAAGTTCAGGGCCGACTACCCGGATGTGGCGTCGACCCTGCGTCGTCAGGTCGATGACCAGATGCGCCGCAACGACTGCTGAGTCGGCCGTCGTTTCCGGGCGAGGGACCTCATGACATGGACGCGGACCTCTCGTCAGGGCTCGGCAAGGCGCGCTTCGCGGCCCTGATGGCCCCCCTGGGTCCCTTCGAGCCGGCGCCGCGCCTGGCGGTGGCTGTGTCCGGGGGCGCCGACAGCCTGGCCCTGGTGTTGCTGACGGCCGACTGGGCCCGCGCTCGGGGCGGAACGGTCGCGGCCCTGACGGTGGATCACGGATTGCGTCCAGACGCCGCCGCCGAGGCCGCCCGGGTGGCCGACTGGATGGCCGCCGCCGGGATCGCTCATCACACCCTGGCCTGGACCGGCGCCAAGCCCGCCCATGGCGTCCAGGCGGCGGCCCGGACCGCGCGCCTGGACCTGCTGGAGGGCTGGTGCCGGAGCCACGGTGTGCTCGACCTGCTTCTGGCCCATCACCGGGATGACCAGGCGGAGACCGTGTTGCAGCGCCTGGGGCGGGGCAGCGGTCCCGACGGCCTGGCGGCCATGGCACCGGTCGCCTACCGGCGCTCGGTGCGCCTGCTGCGGCCGCTGCTGTCGGTGCCCGGCGCGGCCACCCGGGCCACCCTGCGGGCACGCGGCCATCCCTGGATCGAGGACCCCAGCAACCGGGACGACACCTTCCAGCGGGTGCGCCTGCGCCGCCTGGGGCCGGCGCTGGCCGAGGCCGAGGTGACCGCCGCCGGGCTGGCCCTGGCCGCCACCCGCGCCGCCGAGCGCCGCGCCGAGGCGACCCAGCGGATCAATGCCAGGCTGACGCGCGCCGTGGTGCTTCATCCCGAGGGGTTCGCCCGGGTGGACATGGCCGCCCTGCTCGTGCCGCCCGACAGCGAGGCGCGCGCGGCCCTGGGACGGCTGCTGGCGTGCGTGGGCGGCACCCCGCGCCCCCCCCGCGAGGCACCCGTGCGCCGGGCGCTCGCGTGCCTGCGGGCGGCGCTGACCGGGCCAAGGGAGGGGGGCGCCGGGTTGACCCTGGGCCGGTGCCGCGTCATGCCGGAGGCCGGGGCGCCAACCTGGCTGGTGGCGCGCGAGGCCCGCCACTGGCCTCCCCCTCAGCCTCTGGGGACATCGGAGATCACCTGGGATGGCCGCTTCGTGCTGTCGCCCGGCCGGTCGGGCCAGCCGGAGGGGCGCCTGTGGGTGGTGGCGCTGGACACCTTGGGCTGGGCGGCGGTGGCCGCCGCGCGCCGCGACGCGGGCTTGCCGGTGCCCACCACCGACGTCTTGCCAGTGTCGGCGCGGGCCGGCCTGCCGGTGGTTCTGGGCGGCGGAGCCGATCCTCTTGGCGATGCTTGTGCCGGGCTCCACATCCGCTATGCTCATCCGTTGTCGTCGCTGGCTGGCACCGGCGTGGAGGCGGAGGCTCCCTGGACGGCCCGTTTCGCGCCCAGCCTGCCGCTCACGGCGCCGCCAACGTGCCTTGCCAGGGCGAACGATGGACCCATGTAGTACAGACGGCGCGCGCGACTGGCCGCCGGCCGGGGCCGCGATCATTGTCCATGCCCGATCGCGACTCGCCGGGGATACCTTCGGGAAAGGGGTCAAACCTTGAACTTCAGCCGAAATCTCTTGATGTGGATCATCATCGCCGTGCTGCTGGTGGCGTTGTTCAACGTGTTCCAGGGTGCCGCGCCACAGGGTCCCGAGACCGCCATCGCCTATTCCGAGTTCGTGGAGCGCGTGGAAGGCCAGGAGGTCCAGGACGTCACCATCAAGGGCGAGAACATCACCGGCCACTTCGTGGACGGCCGTCCGTTCACGACCTTCGCGCCGCCGGATTCCAACGTGGTCCCGATCCTGCGCGAGAACGGGGTGCGGATCTCCGCCCTGCCGTCCGACACCGAGACGCCCACCTTCTGGAGCGTGATCATCTCCTGGTTCCCGATGCTGTTGCTGATCGCCGTGTGGATTTTCTTCATGCGGCAGATGCAGGGCACCGGCGGCAAGGCCATGGGCTTCGGCAAGTCGCGCGCCAAGCTGCTGACCGAGCGCACCGGGCGCGTGACCTTCGACGACGTGGCCGGCATCGACGAGGCCAAGTCGGAGTTGGAAGAGGTGGTGGAGTTCCTGCGCGACCCGCAGCGTTTCCAGCGCCTGGGCGGCAAGATCCCCAAGGGCGTGCTGCTGGTCGGCCCCCCCGGCACCGGTAAGACCCTGCTGGCGCGCGCCATCGCCGGCGAGGCCAACGTGCCGTTCTTCACCATCTCCGGCTCGGACTTCGTCGAGATGTTCGTGGGCGTGGGCGCCAGCCGCGTGCGCGACATGTTCGAGCAGGGCAAGAAGAACGCGCCGTGCCTGATCTTCATCGACGAGATCGATGCCGTCGGCCGTCATCGCGGCGCCGGCCTGGGCGGCGGCAATGACGAGCGCGAACAGACCCTCAACCAGTTGCTGGTGGAGATGGACGGCTTCGAGGCCAACGAGGGCGTGATCCTCATCGCCGCGACCAACCGCCCGGACGTGCTTGACCCGGCCTTGTTGCGCCCGGGCCGCTTCGACCGGCAGGTGGTGGTGCCCAATCCGGACGTGCTGGGGCGCGAGAAAATCCTCAAGGTGCATATGCGCAAGACGCCCCTGGGCCCCGACGTGGAGGCCAAGACCATCGCGCGCGGCACCCCCGGGTTTTCCGGCGCCGACCTGGCCAA
>JANQGN010000679.1 GCA_028277295.1 Rhodospira sp. | reverse complement strand
GCGGTGGAGGACGTCGGCTTCACGCTGCGCCGGGGCGCCTGCCTGGCGCTGGTGGGCGAATCGGGGTCCGGCAAGTCCACCATCGCCCAGTGCATCCAGGGCATCCTGCCGCACACCGCCGACATCGTGGGGGGCGAAGTGCACCTGGAAACCGGCCGCCATGGCGAGCCGCCGGTGGAGATCACGGCCCTGGCCCGGGACAGCCGCGCCATGCTGTCGTTGCGCGGCAATCGTGTCGCGACCATCTTCCAGGAGCCCATGACGGCGCTGTCGCCCCTGCACACCATCGGCGACCAAGTGGGCGAGCCATTGCGCCTGCACGCTGGCCTGTCACGCCGCCAGGCCCGCGCCGCGGCCGCCGACCTGCTGGCCCGGGTGAGCTTCCCCGATCCGGCCCAGGCGGTGACCCTGTACCCGTTCGAGCTGTCGGGGGGCTTGCGCCAGCGCGCGGTGATCGCCATGGCGCTCGCCGGTGAGCCTGACGTGCTGATCGCGGACGAACCGACCACCGCGCTGGATGTCACCACCCAGGCCGAGATCCTGGCCCTGATCGAGTCCCTGCGCCGCCACACCGCCATGGCGGTTCTGCTGATCACCCATGACCTGGGGGTGGTGGCGCAACTGGCCGAACACATGGTGGTTCTGCATCGTGGGCGGGTTCTGGAGGCGGGGCCGGTGGGGTCCCTGTTTCATGCCCCCGGGCACCCCTACCTGAAAGCCCTGATGGGCGCCGTTCCAAGGCTCCATGGCGAGTCCCGAGCACGGTTGACACCCTTGCGCGACATCCGCGTGGAGACCAGCCGCCTCGGCCCCGCGCACAAGGGCACCGTGGGCAGCAACGCCGCCGAGGTCGCGCGCCGCGACGGCCATCCCATGCTGATCCTGGACGGGTTGGAAAAAAGCTATCCCCTGCGCCACGGCGGGTTGTTCCGGCGCGATGGCGGCCGGGTGCACGCGGTGCGCGGGGTGTCGCTGGACCTGCGCGCCGGCACCTGCCTGGGGCTGGTGGGCGAAAGCGGGTGCGGCAAGACGACCCTGATGCGGATGATCGCCGGGGTGCTGCGGCCCAGCGCCGGGCGGGTGCTGTTTGATGCTGGCGACGGCGACGGCGCGGCCGACGTGGCCACCATGGACCGGGCGCGCCTGACCCGCTATCGCCGCGAGGTCCAGTACGTCTTCCAGGACCCCTTCAGCAGCCTCAACCCGCGCATGACCGTGCGGGAGATCCTCACCGAGCCGATGCTGATCCACGGCCTGGGCAATGCCCGCCGGCGCATCGACACGGCGGCCGAGTTGCTGCGCCTGGTGGGCCTGGACGCCCGCATGATGGGCCGCTATCCGCACAGCTTCTCGGGCGGCCAGCGCCAGCGCCTGTGCATCGCCCGCGCCCTGGCGCTGAACCCGCGCCTCTTGCTGTGCGACGAGCCGGTCTCGGCGCTGGACGTCTCTGTGCAGGCCCAGGTCCTCAATCTGCTGGCCGACCTGCGCCAGGCCCTGGGGCTGACCATGCTGTTCGTGTCCCACAACCTGGCCGTGGTGCGCCATGTGGCTGACCACATCGTCGTCATGTGCGCCGGGCGGCTGGTGGAGGCGGCGCCGGCCGCCACCCTGGTGAGCGATGCCCGGCACCCTTACACCCGCGCCCTGCTGGCGGCGGTGCCGGAGCCGGACCCGGCGCCCGCGTGGCACCTGGATGTGGCCGTGGCGGCGACCTGCCGGGCCTCGGACCCGGCGTGCTGGCCGTCCCCCTACCGGCCTGCCCCGGACGGCGCCACGCGATGGGAGCCCATCGGCGCGGAACACCTCGTGGCCGTGGGAGCGGACGGATGATCGACGCGACTCGAATATCTGGAGCCGGCCCTGTCACTGGGAGGAGCGCGGCGACGAAGCAGTCCAGGGCCAAAGTTGGTGCCATCCGCTCTGGATTGCCTCGCCTGCTTCTCGCGAAGCAGGCTCGCAATGAGGGAAGCGCCTGGCTCGCGATTCTTTTTCTGGTTTCGGTCCTGGCGCCATGGTCCCCCGCCGGCGCCGCCCCGGTCGAGCCGCCCATCCTGGCCGAGGCGGTGGCCGCCGGTGCCCTGCCGCCCATGGCCGAGCGCCTGCCGGCCGAGCCCCGGGTCATCGACCTGACGGCGCGCGGCCGAGAGACCGGCCATCCCGGCGGGCATCTGGACACCCTGATGAGCCGGAGCAAGGACATCCGGCTGATGACCGTCTACGGCTACAGCCGCCTCGTGGCCTACGATTCCGACTTCCGCCTGGTGCCCGACATCCTGCATGACATCACGGTGGACGAGGGCCGCGTCTTCACCCTGCATCTGCGCCCCGGGCACCGCTGGTCCGACGGCCATCCCTTCACCACCGAGGACTTCCTCTACTGGTGGGAGGACATGGCCAACAACCCGGTTATCTCCCCCAGCGGCCCGCCGCCGGAGATGGCGCCCCATGGCGCGCCGCCGGTGGTGGAGGCCCTGGACGACCTGACCATTCGCTACACCTGGAGGCGGCCCAACCCGCTGTTCCTGCCGGCGCTGGCGGCGGCGCGACCCCTGGAGATTTATCGGCCGGCCCACTACCTGCGCCCGTTCCACGCCGACCACGCCGACCCGGACGCGCTGGCCGCGCGGGTGACGGCCGAGCAAAAACGCGACTGGCGGGCGCTGCATTTCGAGAAGGACCGCTGGTACCGCAACACCAACCCGGAGCGGCCCAGCCTGGACCCCTGGGTGAACACCACCGCGCCGCCGGCCCAGCGCTTCGTGTTTCGCCGCAACCCGTACTTCCATCGCGTGGACGAGCGCGGCCAGCAACTGCCCTACCTCGACACGGTGATCATCACCATGACCGACCCCAAGCTGGTGCCCGCCCGGGTGGGCGCCGGAGAGGTCACCCTGCAGGCCCGCTACCTGGACTTCGCGAACTTCACCTTCCTGCGCGCCGCCGAGGGCCGCAACGGGCTGCATGTGATGCTGTGGCGCGATGGCAAGGGCGCCAGCGTGACCCTCTATCCCAACCTGACGGTCACCGACCCGGTGTGGCGCGCCGTGCTGCGCCAGGCGGACTACCGCCGCGCGCTGTCGCTGGCCATTGACCGGCGCGAGATCAACCAGGTGGTCTTCTTCGGCCTCGGCATGGAAACCAACAACACCATGCTGCCGGCCAGCCCTCTCCATCGCGATCGCAACGAA
>JANQGN010000623.1 GCA_028277295.1 Rhodospira sp. | reverse complement strand
GGCGCGCGCGAGGTCATGCCGGGCGTGATCTCGTCCTTCGTGACCACGGTGTGCATTTTTGGCGCCCTGGCCTTCCTGACGGGGACCGTGGGCCAGATTCTGCGGGCCATGCCCATGGTGCTGCTGCTGGTGCTGGTGGTCAGCCTGGTCGAGGCGTTCCTGATCCTGCCGCACCACCTGGCGCATTCCCTGGAAAAGCACGCCGAGCGCCCGCCCGCCCGCTGGCGGCAGCGATTCGAGGCCGGTTTCGCCTGGGTGCGCGAGCGTCTGGTGGGCCGCCTGGTGGACGCGGCCATCGCCTGGCGCTACCTGACCCTGGGCCTGCTGCTGATGATGCTCCTGGGCACCGTTTCGCTGATCGCCGGGGGGCTCGTGAAGTTCCGGGCCTTCCCGGTGCTGGATGGCACCACCATCCAGGCGGAAATCCTCATGCCCCAGGGCACACCGCTGGCCCGCACGGAAGAGGTGGTCGCCCACGCGGTCGCCGCCATGGACGCGGTCGGCCGGCGCGTGTCGGAAGACCTGCCGGAGGACGCGCGGGCCCACGCGATCGCCGAGGGCAACGCCGACACCCCGGGTGGCGCCCTGGTCCACAACATCATGATTCTCCACGCGGTCAACACCAGTGCCTCCGAGAGCGGTGCCCACGTGGCCACGGTCAGTGTCGATCTCGTGGACTCGGACATGCGGCCCGGTATGCCCTCGGCGGCGATCTCCGCCGCCTGGCGCGCGGCGGTGGGCGAAATCCCCGACGCCATTGCCATCACCTTCGGCGAACGGGTCATCGGCCCGGCCGGGCAAGACCTGGAAATCCGCCTGCGGGGCCATGACCTGGAGGCGCTCAAGGCGGCGTCCCTGGAGCTGCGTGAGTGGCTGGCGGGCTATGCCGGCGTCCACGACGTCATGGACGACATGCGTCCCGGCAAGCCAGAGGCGCGCTTGCGGCTGCGGGACGGCGCCAGCGCCCTTGGTATCCGCGCCGACACCGTGGCCCAGCAGATCGCCGCCGCCTTCCAGGGGGTCACCGTCGACGAAATCCAGGTGGGCGACGAGGCTTACGAGATCGACGTGCGGCTGACCGGCGTCGACCGGGACTCCCTGGCCGACCTGGACGGATTCATGGTCACCACCGAACATGGCGAGACCATCCCGCTGCCCAACGTCGCCATCATCGAGCGCGCGCGCGGCTGGGCACGGGTCAACCGCGTGGACGGCTGGCGCACCATCACCGTGATCGCCGATGTGGACGACGCCGTCGCCAACGCCGACCAGATCGTCAGCGACACCCGCGCCCGCTTCCTGCCCGGCCTCATGGACCGCCACCCCGACGTTCATCCGGACTTCGAGGGGCAGGCGGCGGAAATGGCCGAGACCATGGGCACCATGCGGCGCAACATGCTGGTCGGTCTGGTGGGTGTGTTCCTGCTGCTGTCGTTCCAGTTCCGCAGCTACGTGGAGCCTGTCACCGTCATGGTGGCCATTCCCATGGCGCTGATCGGCGCCGTCCTGGGCCATTTGGCCCAGGGCCTGGAGATGTCCATGCCATCGATGATCGGCCTGGCGTCGCTGGCCGGCGTGGTGGTCAATGACTCCATCCTGCTGGTCATGTTCATCAAGCAGCATCGCCTGAGGGGCGGATCCGCCTCGGACGCCGCCGCCCAGGCCGCGCGGGAACGCTTCCGGCCCATCCTGCTCACCTCGTTGACCACCATCATGGGCCTGACCCCGCTGCTGGCGGAAACCAGCCTTCAGGCCCAGATCATGATTCCCCTGGCCACCAGCCTCGCCTTCGGCCTGACCTCGGCGACGGTGCTGGCGCTGGTGCTGGTGCCGGTGGTCTACGTGATCCTGGACGACCTGGGCCTGGCACGGCGGGTGCGCCCGGAGGACGTGTCGGCGGCCGGGGCGACGGAGGACATGGCCCCGCGCGCCGCCCCTGTGTGACACGATGGCGCCTTCGGCGGCGGGGTCAGGCGGCCTGGACGCCAGCGCCGCCGAACACCTCGTGAAGATGGCGGACGAGGCGGGCCCGGTCGGCCGGGAAGTCGGGTGCCTTCACCACGTCGTGGCAGGAGAAGTGCGGGAGTTCGATGAAGCCGCAGTAGGCGTGTGCCTTGCGCATGGGGGCGAGCACCTCGGACGGCGTCTGTCCGCCGAAGAAGACGGCCGGGTCGCCGAAGGCTTCGGCCGGCGCGTTCCAGGTGGTCGACAGCATCACCTTGCGCCCCGTCATCAAACCGCCGCCGCCGTAGGGGCCGTCCTTGAAGTCGAAGAACGCGCCATACTGAAATACGGTATCCATATACTCTTTTAGACTCGCGGGCATCATGAACCAGAAGACCGGGTATTGGTAGATCACCGTGTCAGCCTGTTTGAACTTATCGATTTCCTCGGCGATGTCGTAGCCATCCTCGATCACCGTGGTCAGCACCGTGTGGTTGGGGGACAGCGTCTCCACGGCGGCGTCGAACAGGCCCTGGTTGTACTGACCGCGCGCGAAGGGGCCGGTTTCCTTGCCGAGGATGAGTAAGACGGTGGAGGCGGGTTTGGTGGAGGCGGGTTTGTTGGACATGGGGAAGCCTCATTTGGGTGGGCGTGATAGGGACCTTGACATGGTCTCATCAGGCAACCGAAGTCAACCAGTATACTTTTGGTAACCTCCATTCACTGTCGCACAGGGAGCGGCTTCCATGGATACCCTGGACATCACCGTCGGCGGCAAGGGGCGCACGCGCGCCTTGGCATCCTGCAACAGCTCCTGCCCCATCGAGCGTGGCATGCGGGTTCTGGGTGGCAAGTGGAAGGGGTCGATCCTCTGGCACTTGAAAGACGAGCCCGTGCGCTTCAACGATCTGGTGCGCCAGCTGGAGGGCGCCAGCAAGAAGATGGTCAGCCAACGCTTGCGCGAGATGGAAGAGATGGGCCTGATCCATCGCGAGGTTGTCGCCGAGAAGCCCGTCGCCGTGACCTATGCCATCACCGACTTTGGCCGAACGGCGTTGGCGTTTCTGGAGACCCTGAAGGACTGGACCGAGGCGCATGGGCTCTGACTCTCTGGCCGAACGCTCGTGACGTGCCGCAAATGCCGGCGGTCATAGACCTTGACCGGTGCCAGGACCGTCGATCACGCCCGCCAGATCATCCAGCGCCGCGCGTTTGTGCGCAGGGTCTCCCGCGACCCCGAGGCTCTCCCGACCAATCGGACGAGGCCCCGCGCCGGCCAGCCCCACCCGCGCACAGGCCTTCGCGGAAGACGCTTGCCCCCAAAACGAGAATGAGTATCATTTCCATATCATGCTCAGCGCAGATCCCCAGCGATCCAAACCGGATCGTGACGAAGATCTGCTTGCATATCAGACTGTTAGAGCATGGTGTGTGAGTGCAGAATCACGCACCATGCTCTCAGGAAACAGGCTGGACCCGTCCATGGGTTCGGCGGGCAAGCGGTCGAGTCAAGGGTGCGCCGTCAATGGATGTGAAGCAAACGCCGGACGGGTTCCATTACGGGGCTGCCCCTGCCCCGGACGCCATCGCCGTGCCGGCGGCCGATGCCGGCTCGCGCCCCTCCGTCCCGCACCGCTCTCGCCAGATGGCGTGTCTGACCGATTACTTCACCAAGGACTTTAACGCATCCGATGCGCTTCGGGTTCGGGCCAGCGACAGGAACCGGCTGTGTCTGGAGGTCGACCCACGCCTGGGCGCCGGACGCCTTGACCTCCTGGAGTTCCACAACGGCCTGACGCTTGGCTCCGCCGACTACGCCTTTTCGAATGCGCTGGAGGAGTTTTCCCCCGCGCCAGGACCTCAGGTCAGGTTCTACATGATGCTGGACGGCCGGTTCGATCTGACCGTTCCGGACCTGGGCGTGCGAGACCATGTCGCAGCCGGCCACGTCTGGCTGCGCGCCCGAGACATCGGCGCGATGCGCACGCGAGTGGCCGCCGGCGTTCGCATGCGCGGACTGTCGATCGACGTGCCGCCCACCATGGCCGAGGAATGGCGCGCGCAAGGGCCGCGCACCTTAAACGCGGCCATCGGCGGAATCCTGGACGATACCGGCCCGGTTTTCGCCCGTGTCCCGGCCGTCAACGGCCACAGTCTCGCGATCGCGAACGCCCTCGTGGACACGGACACGGAAACGGTGTGCGGGCGCCTGCACGCGGAATCGCTGGCGCTGGACCTGCTGGCGCGCCTGCTCGCACCCGACGCGACGACGGACACGATCGCTGGGATCGGCGGGCGTTCCCGCCGCCACCGGGAGGTGGCATTGGACGAGGCCATGGACATCCTGCGCGCCGAGTGGATGGATCCGCCGACCATCGCCCGGCTGGCGCGCCGCGTCGGGCTGAACGAGTGCTATCTCAAGTCCGATTTCAGGGAGCGCTTCGGCACAACCATCGCCGGGTGTGTGCGCGCCCTGCGCATGACCGCCGCGCGCCGGCTCATCGAGCGGGACGGCCTGTCGGTCCAGCAGGCGGCGCAAGCGGTCGGGTATGCCAACGCCGGACACTTCGCGGCGGCCTTCCGGCGCGTGCACGGCTGCCCACCATCCCGTTTCGGCGCCCGCAGAGCCGGCCGGTAGGGCGTTTTCGGGGTCAACGGACTCACCGGAACCGTGCCGGCAGAATTTCCCGATCTGAGTTTTGGATTTCCGGCCGTTGGGTGGCGCGGTGTCCGAGGGTGCGATCAAGATGCGGTCACAACTGGATCGCACCCACCCACATGAGTCACGCCACCCATGAGTTATGCGCCTCGCCGTCCGACGTTTCCCGCCGATCGCCACACCGATCGCCACACCGGTCGCCACACCGATCGCCACACCGGTCGCCACACCGGTCGTTTGTCCCTGATGTCCGCCACCGCCCTGGTGGGCGTTGCGGCATCCGTCTCGTTCACGCCGGCCTTGGCGCGGGACGATACCTCGGAGGTCATCGCCTCGGCGGAAGGTCCCCTCGTGCTCGACACGCTCAAGGTCACGGCCCGCCGCGCCGAGGAGAGTGTCAAGGATGTGCCCTTCAGCATGTCCGTGATCAGCGGCGATGTCGTCGAGGAACGGGGCACCCCGGACCTGGAAAGCACCCTTCGCAACATACCTGGCGTGGACTTGACGAGTTTCGGGGACAACAACAGCGGCAACATGAAAATCCGCGGCGTGGGGTCCCTGAACCGCACCGGCGCCGACGACAGTTCGGTGGTTCTCTACCTGGATGGCATGCCACTCAATCTGTCCGACATGACGGCGACGATGCTGGACATGGAGCAGATCGAGATCCTGAAGGGGCCGCAGGGCACGCTCTACGGCCGCAACAGCGAGGCCGGGGCCATCAACATGGTCTCGCGCAAGCCGACCGATGTTCTGGAAGGCTATCTGCGCGGCGAGATCGGCACCGGCATGCAATACCTGACAGAGGGCGCCGTGGGCGGCCCCATCGTTGGAGATCTGAAGGGACGGCTGGCGTTTCGCTACAGCGGGTATGACCTGTGGGTCGAGAATGCGCAAACCGGAGATCCCTTGTCGGACCCCGAGACCCTGGCCCTGCGCGGAACCCTGCTGTGGGAACCGACGGAGCGGACCACCCTGACCGTCGTCGGCAGTCACGAGGCCATAACCGACCATGCCTCCCTGCTGGTGAAGCGGCCCTATGGAGAGGCCCCGGTCACCGACGTCCCGCCCGACAGCATGGATGAAAGCAAGTGGTCGCACCGGTTCTCAGCCGAACTGACGCACACCCTGCCCTTCGCGGTGGCGACCGTCTTCAGCGGGTATACGCATGCCGACTGGCACTATGAGGGGCCCTTTTATGAAGGCCGCCTTTATGAGTCGCTGATCGGGATGGTTCCGGAGTCCCACCGCTGGTACAGCTCCGAACGCAACGCCTACAATCAGGAGATCCGCCTGTCCTCCCGTCCGGAAGACGACATCTTCTGGGTCGGAGGGGTGAACTATTTCCGCACCGACTGGACCTTCGACGAGCGCGACGCCTTTGATACCTTCTATCCGATGAACCCCTTCAATGCCGACATTGATCGCAACTTCTCCGCCGAAAGCTACGCCATTTTCGGCGAGGTGACCGTCCCGGTCACCCGTACCCTGAAGGTAACCGTCGGCGCGCGGCATACCTGGGAGCACAAGACCTTCGACATCGACTGGCGGGCCACGGACTCCAATCCCAGCCCCCTGCGAAGGGTGACCGACAAACAGACGTTGGACGACGACTACACCACCGGGCGGCTGGCCTTTGGGTATGAGGTCACGCCGGACGTCATGGTCCACGGTGCCTACGCCCGGGGCTACAAGTCCGGTGGCTGGGGTGACTTCGGCTCCAATGCCGCCTCGGGCCTGCGTGACGAGCCCTATGATCCGGCCATCGTCGACAGTTACGAACTGGGAGTCCGCTCCACCTGGCTGGATGGAGACCTGTCGGTGACCGGCGCGGTCTTCTGGAACACCACGCGGGACGATCACCTTCAATTGTTCAATCCCACCCTCATCGCCACTGAGTCCCGAAACTTCGACACCGAAAGCAAGGGGGTTGAACTCGACGCGACCATGCGGCTCGGTCACGGTTTCACGCTGGCGGGCAGCCTGAGCTACACCGATGCCAAGATCACCGGCACGCCATCCGACTTGCTGGCCGAGGTCCGCGAGGGCAATGGCGTCCCCGGTGTTCCCGAGTGGGGGTGGAGCCTGTCGTTGACCCACGACATGGATCTTCCGGATTTCCTGGTGTTCAAGGATCCCATCCTGACCAGTACGATCCGCAACCAGTATGTCGGCGCGCGGCCAGCGGACCCCGAAAATCACTTTGATCTCGATGCTTACAACAAACTTGATGTGCGCCTTGGTCTGTCCACGGACAATGCCGAGCTGTATTTCCGTGCCGACAACCTGCTCGATGAACGCTATGATCTTTACGCGTTCCATTATCCCGCGTTTATACCGGGCACCTCGGATCAATCCGCCGGCGGTCCGGCACGCGGCCGTTCGTTTGTCGTCGGCGCGGCGTACTACTTTTGAAGCAAATCCCGAGCGATCCGGACCGGATCGCTCGGGACTCGCTCTCAGGCCAGGGTATCCACTCTGAGTCACCGTGTGTTTCAGAACCCGTCCGGAAAGTCTCGGGAGCCGCAATATAGTGTGTGCCTGTGCCCGGATCGCATGCTGTATGTGGTGCTTTGCAAGGCTTTCCGGACAGACATTCAAGGATGCCGGCG
>JANQGN010000591.1 GCA_028277295.1 Rhodospira sp. | reverse complement strand
AGGGCGACCGCCTGGTGATCTCCGACCTGATCCCCGCCGTCGCCGGCATGCGCATCGACCCGCGCCCGGACGAGGCCGAGCGCGCCCGGCTGATCGCCGCCGCCGAGGGACGGCTCGCCGAGGCCGGCGCCGCCACGACCCCCATCGATCTCGACACGGGCACCGACACGGGCACCGACGGCGCCCCCGGGATCCTCGACGCGTCGGAGGCCACGCGATGATCGGCTATTTCGCCCGCCACCCGACCGCCGCCAACCTGGTCATGCTGGGTATCCTGGTGCTCGGCCTGAGCGCCCTGCCCAGCCTGCAGCGGGCCACCTTCCCGACACTGGCGCTCGACTCCGTTCAGGTGTCGGTCATCTACCGGGGCGCCACCGCCGAGGAGGTGGAAGACGCCATCTGCCAGCGCCTGGAGGAGGCCGTCTCCGGCATCAACGACCTCGAGGAAACGGCCTGCGAGGCCACCGAGGGCAGCGGCGCCCTGACGGCCACGATGCGCGAGGGCGGTGACATCGCCACCTTCGAGAATGACATCAAGACCGAGGTGGACGCCATCGACAGCTTCCCCGACGACGCCGAGGACCCGGTGGTGCGCACGCTGGGCCGCACGGACTTCGTCGCCTCCGTGGCCATCACCGGGGACATGCCGGCCACCCATCTCAAGGGCTACGCCGAGGAGGTCAAGAACCGCATGAACGCGGCCGGCCTGGGGCAAGTGGAGATCGCCGGCTTCTCCGACCGCCAGATCCGCATCGAACTGGCCACCGAGACCCTGCGCCGCCATGGCCTCAGCCTGGCCGACATCGCCACCCTCATTCAGCGGCAGAGCCAGGACCGTCCCTCCGGCCGGGTAGAAACCCGCGACGGCGAGGTGATCGTGCGCTTCGCCGACGAACGCCGCTCGGTCGCCGCCTTCCAGGACCTGGTGATCGTCGCCGGCGCCCAGGGGGGCGAACTGCGCCTGGGCGACATCGCCACCATCACCGACCGCTTCGAACTGGCTGAGGAGAAGGTGCTGTTCAACGGCCTGCGCGCCGCCCTGCTGGACATCACCAAGACCCGGGCCGAGGACACGCTGACGGTCATGGACCAGTTGACCGGCTTCCTGGCGGAGGAGCGGACCCGCGCGCCGGCCGGCGTCAGCCTGACGGTGACCCGGGATAGCGCCACCATCGTACGCGACCGCCTGACCATGCTGCTGGACAACGGCGTTCAGGGCCTGGCGCTGGTGTTCCTGATCCTGTTCCTGTTCTTCTCGCTGCGCTTCAGCTTCTGGGTGGCCATGGGCCTGCCGGTGTCGTTCATGGGCGGCCTGTTCCTGATGAGCCTGTTCGGCCTGACCATCAACATGATCACCATGGTCGGCCTGCTGATCGCCGTCGGCCTGTTGATGGACGACGCCATCGTCATTTCGGAGAACATCGCCCGCCACCTGAGACGCGGCAAGGGCGCCTATGCCGCGGCCATCGACGGCGCGCGCGAGGTCATGCCGGGCGTGATCTCGTCCTTCGTGACCACGGTGTGCATTTTTGGCGCCCTGGCCTTCCTGACGGGGACCGTGGGCCAGATT
>JANQGN010000571.1 GCA_028277295.1 Rhodospira sp. | reverse complement strand
GTTCCACGGCCCCACCCTGGCCTTCAAGGACCACGCCCTGCAAATCCTCGGGCCGCTGTTCGACCTGCTGCTGACCCGGGCCGGCCGGCGGGTGGCCATCGTCGGCGCCACCTCGGGCGACACCGGCTCGGCGGCCATCGAGGCCTGCCGCGACCGCGCCGCCATCGACATCTTCATCCTCTATCCCAAGGGCCGGGTCTCCGACGTGCAGCGCCGGCAAATGACCACGGTGAACGCGGCCAACGTGCACACCCTGGCCGTCGACGGCACCTTCGACGACTGCCAGGCGCTGGTGAAGTCGCTGTTCGGCGATACCGCCTTCCGTGACGAGGTCGGCCTGTCGGCGGTCAACTCCATCAACTGGGCGCGCATCATGGCCCAGGTGGTCTACTACGCCTGGGCCGGCGTGGCCCTGGGCGCCCCCGACCGGGCCCTGGGCTTCAGCGTGCCCACCGGCAACTTCGGCAACATCTTCGCCGGCACCGTGGCGCGCCAGATGGGGCTGCCCATCGACCGGCTGGTGGTGGGCACCAACCGCAACGATATCCTCGCCCGCTTCCTGGAGACCGGCGTCATGAGCCAGGAGAAGGTGGTGCCGACCCTCAGCCCCAGCATGGACATTCAGGTCTCCAGCAACTTCGAGCGCCTGCTGTTCGAGATGCACGGCCGCGACGCCGCCGAGGTGCGCGCCGCCATGGAGCGGTTCCGCCAGTCCGGCCGCTACGACGTGCCCTCGGACCTGCATCAGGAACTGCTGGGACTGTTCCGGGGCCACCGCCTGGACGACGACGCGACCACCGAGGCCATGCGCGACATCCTGGCGACCACCGGAACGCTGGTGGATCCGCACACGGCCATCGGCCTGGTCGCCGGCGGCGTGGCCGGACGCCGCGACGAGGGGGGCGTGACGGTCTCGCTGGCCACCGCCCACCCGGCCAAGTTCCCCGACGCGGTGGAGCGCGCCACGGGCGTCCGCCCGGCGCTGCCCGACCGCCTGGCCGACCTGATGATCCGGCCGGAGCGATCCCGGGACGTGCCCAACGACACCCGCGCCCTTCAGGCCGTCATCCGCGAGGGGCTCAGGCGATAGGGGCCTCGGCGGACCGGCGGCCGGCCAGCCATCGCGGCGGCCGGTGCAGGACCGCCAGTGTCGCCAGCACCAGGGCGGCCGCCACGATCAGCGGCGGCCAGGGCGCCCATGTCACGGAGAGCACGGCCAGGCCGACCAGGGCCACGTTGACCACGGCAATCACCGTGCTGACCCGCGCGTGCGACAGCCCGGCCTGCACGGCGCGCTGATAGGCGTGCTCGCGGTGGGCCTGGGCCAGCGGCCGGCGCCGCAAGGCGCGTGTCGCCAGGGTCAGGGTGGCGTCGCCCCAATAGTAGGCGGGCGCGATCAGCGCCGCCGCCCAGTGCCCCGACGCCGCGAGCATCACCAGCAGCCCGCCCAGCAGGTAGCCCAGCGGCACGCTGCCCACGTCGCCCAGGAACAGCCGGGCCGGGTGCCAGTTCCACACCAGGAACCCGGCCATGGCGCCGGCCAGGATCAACGGCGCGGCCACCGGCAGCGGCGCCGCCGCCAGCAGGCCCAGCAGCGCCAGGGCGATCCCCAGCGACACCACCTCGACACCGGTGATGCCATCGATGCCGTCCATGAAGTTGACCAGGTTGACGAACCAGGCCCAGGCGAGGACCACGGCCAGCGGATCCAGGATCCCGGGCAGCCAGCCCTGGAACACCGGCCCCTGAAGAGGCAGCAACAGCACGCCGACGGTACAGGCCGCGAGATGGGCCAGCAGGCGGGTGCGCGCGGTCAGGTTGCGCAGGTCGTCCCACCAGGACAGCAGCGCCAGGCCCAGGCCACCGGCGAGGAGAACCCAGGGGAGCCCCCCGCCCGCGTCCGCCGGGCGCGTCAGGGTGTCCCAGGCCAGCAAGGGCAGGGCGACCGCCAGCACGGCCAGGCCGCCGCCGCGCGGGGTCGGCACGCTGTGGCTGGAGCGGGCGTTGGGGTGGTCCAGCAGCGCCCGGCGGCGCAACCAGATCTCGGCCAGCCGCACCCCGGCCACCGCCAGCACGGCGGTCAGCATGGCCAGGATCAGCGGATGGGGCGCGGCGGGCAGCGTCATGCGCTCGCGTATAGCCGAACACACGGCGGCGCACAATTGGCAGCCCCGTGACGCAGCCTCACTTACAGACTCTCGCGGTAGTTCGGCGCCTCGCGGGTGATGGCCACGTCGTGCACGTGGCTCTCCCGCCAGCCAGCGTTGGTGATGCGCCGGAAGCGGGCGTTGGCGTGCATGGCGGCGATGGTGGCGTTGCCGGTGTAGCCCATGGCCGCCTTCAAGCCGCCGATCAACTGGTGAACGATGGTGCCCGCCGGGCCTTTGTAGGGCACGCGGCCCTCGATGCCCTCGGGCACCAGCTTGAGGGTGCTTTGCACCTCCTGCTGGAAGTACCGGTCGGCGGACCCGCGCGCCATCGCGCCCACCGAGCCCATGCCCCGATAGGACTTGTAGGACCGGCCCTGATAGAGGAACACCTCGCCCGGGGCCTCGTCGGTGCCCGCCAGCAGCGAGCCCACCATGGCCGCGTTGGCGCCAGCGGCGATGGCCTTGGCCAGGTCGCCCGAGTACTTGATGCCGCCGTCAGCGATCAGCGGCACATGGGCGTCACGGCAGATCTCGGCGGTCTCCAGGATGGCGCTGAACTGGGGCACGCCGACCCCGGCGACAATGCGCGTGGTGCAAATGGAGCCGGGGCCGATGCCCACCTTGACCGCGTCGGCGCCGGCGTCGATGAGCGCCCTGGCCCCGTCCGAGGTGGCCACGTTGCCGCCAATGACCTGGGTGTAGTTGGACAGGTCCTTGACGCGGCCCACCGTGTCCAGCACTCCCTGGGAATGGCCATGGGCGGTGTCCACCACGATCACGTCCACGCCGGCCTCCAGGAGGGCTTCGGCCCGCGCCAGGCCATCGGCGCCAACCCCGGTGGCGGCGGCCACTCGCAGGCGGCCGCGCTCGTCCTTGGCGGCGTTGGGATAGGTGGGGGCCTTCTCGATGTCCTTGACCGTAATCAGGCCCACGCAGCGGAAGGCGTCGTCCACCACCAGCAGCTTTTCGATTCGGTGGCGGTGCAGCAGCAGCTTGGCCTCGTCCTGGGACACGCCCTCGGTCACCGTGACCAGCGTGTCGCGCGTCATCAGTTCGGTGACCGACTGATCCAGGTTGGTGGCGAAGCGCACGTCCCGGTGGGTCAGGATGCCCGCCAGCCTGCCGGTGTCGCGTTCCACCACGGGAATGCCGGAAATCTTGTGGTGGGCCATCATGGCCAGGGCATCGGCCAGCGGCTGGTCGGGGTGCATGGTCAGCGGGTTGACCACCATGCCCGACTCGTAGCGTTTGACCTTGCGCACCTCCTCGGCCTGGTCCTCGATGGACAGGTTCTTGTGGATCACCCCCAGGCCGCCCGACTGGGCCATGACGATCGCCATGGTGCTTTCGGTGACGGTGTCCATGGCCGAGGACATGAGGGGGATGCCCAGCTCGATGGTGCGGGTGACCTGGGTCCGGGTCTGGGCTGTGGCCGGCAGCACCTCGGAGGCCGCCGGCACCAGCAGCACGTCGTCGAAGGTGAGGGCCTCGGGGAACGCCATGGGGATGTCTCCTGGGTGTCGGCCTGGATGGTGGCCCGGATCTTGAGGGGAGTCCCGGATATGCCACGCCCGTCCGGCCGCGCCAAGGGGCGGGCCGCCGATGACCGCCATTCGCGGCCGGCATGGCGGAGGGGCGCGATGCGCCGCGCAACAGAGACCCCTGGACCGTTCGAGGCCGTCGCCGGTTCCCTCGTCTCACCCCCCGTCTTGTGCCCCCCCGTCTTGTGATCCCCCGTCTTGTGATCCGTGGTCTTGCGGCCGCCCCTTGAAGCCCTGCGCGACCACGTAGATCTCCGAGGAGTCCTTGCGGCTGGCCGGCGGCTTGGCGTGCTTCACGGTGGCGCAACAGCGCTTCATCCGGGTCAGGAGCGTCCCTTCCGTGCCGCCCTGGAACACCTTGCAGACGAAGGCGCCCCCGGGCGCCAGGACGGACTCGGCGAAGTCCCAGGCCGCCTCGGCCAGGGCCATGACCCGTAAATGGTCGGTCTGCGGATGACCGGTCGTGGGCGCGGCC
>JANQGN010000414.1 GCA_028277295.1 Rhodospira sp. | reverse complement strand
GCGGTGGAAAGCGGTGTCGAGGCGGCGGTGATCCTTGACGGCCGGGTGCCGCACGCCTGCCTGCTGGAGCTGTTCACGCCCCACGGCGCCGGGACCCTGATCCGGCGTCTTTAGGAACGGATGCGCGCTGCATGCGGCCGTTGTCGTCAGGGCTCTGAACTCGGATGACAGATCCGTCAGGGTGCTCGTTTCCGTTGGAGATCCTTCGCGCCCTTTGGGTGCTCAGGATGAGGAGTGTCCATTTAAAACAACCTCATCCTGAGGAAGCGGAGCGACCGAAGGATCTCCATCGCGTGCTCCGGTCCTCTCGGAAGGCGCTTCTTAAACGATCATCCATCCGAGTTCGGAGCCCTGGTGGGTGGCCCTGGCCATGGGGGCCGGCGTCGCCCTGGCGACGGTCGTGGGCGTGCTGGTCGAGGTGCCTGTCATGCTGTCCCTGGTCGCCGTCGCCAACCGCACGCGGCACCTGTTCCCGGCCACCGCGTGAGCACTCCGTAAGATGCATTGGCGCGCGGTGCCCGTTGCACGCGCCCTCGGCGATAGCCCTGAACACGCCTGGGCGCGTCGTTGACTCGGCGAGGACGGCAGACGCACACTAACGTCATGATCGACAAACGCCTGGAGGATACCGCGCGCTGCCTGGCCGAACTGGGCCACCCCGTGCGCCTGTGCGTGTTCCGTCTGCTGGTGCGCGCGGGACCCGATGGGGCGCTGGTGGGCGATTTGTTGCGGCATGTGGACATCCCCAAGTCCACGCTGTCGCACCATCTCCAACATCTGATCATGGTGGGCTTGGTGCGTCAGCGGCGCGAAGGCCGGGCGTTGCGGTGCTTCGTCTGTGCCGAGCGAGCACGCGCCGTTCTGGACTATCTTATGGAGCAGTGCTGCGAGGGCCTGGCGGAGATGCCAACCGGCCCGTCCCCGGGGTCCGTCGACTGCGGGGCCGCGTGAGCATCCGCCGCGCCCCACCTACCCCACGCGCCACTCGGCCATGGCTGTCACCCCCAGGCACAGGATCACACCCGTGGACAGGGCCAGCCGCAGGCCGACCCACCACCCGGGCACCAGCCGCATGTCGCGCATGCGCTTGTCGAGCGCCAGTTGCCCCAGGAAGGCCAGGGCCAGCAGGGTATAGCCGTGCGGGCTCTTCAAGAACAGGGCTGACCACCCGACCAGCGGCGGGATGACGCTGAGCGCGAACAGTTCGACGCTGTGCTCCGCCAGCAACCGGTGGCTGGATGCGGCCGCCACCCCCCAGACGATGCCGCCGAGAAACGACAGGATCACCGCCCCATAGGTGAGGACGGCGAAGGCGGCGGTCTCGGCCAGGGGCGGGTGACCCGCCCAGGACAAGCCGGCCCCGGCCAGGAAGGGAAGCAAACCGGTGACGCTGAGCAGAATGACGGTGGGCGGAATCGGTGGACCTGAACGCATGGACGACGGGTTCCCTGAAAAGCCAGCGCATCGGGGCAAGCGATACCCCTGGCGCGGAGCCTAAAGGAAAACCGCCGCCGGGGATATCCTCGGGGACATCCCAACCAGGGCAACTGGCTCAGGTTAACAAGGGCGAGGGTCACGGGACTCCGATGGAGATCCTTCGCACCTTTCAGGTGCTCAGGATGAGGCTAGTATATTTAAGATAATCTCATCCGGAGCGAGCCGAGGGACCTCCATCGTCTCGCGCGCCTCTGTCCGTTAACCTGAGCCCGCCGCCCTGACATCCCAATGTGGACCGCGTCACGGTCCGGTGGCGGTCGCCTGGGGGCCCGTCTCCAGCACCTCGCGCAGCACGCCCAGGGCGTGACGAAGGCGAACCGGGTCGGGCTCGCCGCCCAGGCACACACGCACCGCCTCGGGCGGCGCCTGCGGCCCCACGTGGAAGGTGGAGGCCGCCAAAACGATCACGCCACGGGCCGCCAGGGCATCGCGGAAGGTCTCCGCGCGCCAGGGCGAGGGCAACGGCAGCCAAAGATGAAAGCTCCCCTCGCCGCCGACCCATGGCACTCCATCAAGAGCGGCCTCCGCCACTTGCCGGCGCGAGGCCACCGCCACGCGTTGCGCCCGGATCAACTGGTCGGCCTGGCCGTCGGCCATCCAGCGGGCGGCGATCTCCACCATCAAGGGTGGCGCCATCCACAGGCTGGCCCGGACGGACACGGCGAACCGTGCCCGCAGGGGCGTCGGCACCACCGCGAAGCCCGTGCGCAGGCCCGGCGCCAGCACCTTCGAGGTGCCCGCCAGGAACAGCGCGCGCTCGGGGATCAGCGCCGCGATGGGCGGCGGCTTGTCCTCCGTCAGCAGACCGTAGATGTCGTCCTCGATGATCCACAGCTCCCGGCGACGCACCACCTCGGCCAGGGCCTCCCGGCGGGCCTGGGAGAACGTGACCCCCAGAGGGTTCTGCAAGGTGGGCACGCAGAACAGCACCCGCGCCCCGGTCCGGCAGGCGACGGCCTCCAGCGACTCGGGCACCAGGCCGTCATCGTCCAGGTCCACCCCCTCCAGCCGCAAGCCGTGGCGCTCGGCCAGCAGCTTCAGGCCAGGGAACGTGAGGCCGCCGCACAGCACCGTCTCGCCCGGGCGGGTCAGGGTCAGCAGAGACACTGTCAAGGCATGCTGCACCCCGGCGGTCACCACCACCGATATGGGGTCGGCCGACAACCCGGACAGCGCCGCCCAGCGCGCCCCCGCCTCGCGGTGGCGCGGCATGCCCAGTTCCGGCTGATAGGCCAGCAGGGGCACCAGTCCCGCCCGGTCGCTGGCCAGGCCGGCCAGCGTCTCCGCCAGCAGGGCCTCGGCACCCACCGGCACCGGCAGGTTCGGGCCCAGGTCCACCGGCCGCTCGCCGGTTTCCAGGTGATCGCGCCAGGGGGGGTCGGGCGTCGCGGCGGTGAAGCCCGGCCAGGGCATCCCCGCCGGTGGCGCCAGGCCGCGCGCGGCCGCCGTCCCGCCCCGGGACGACGGGGCCATGACAAAGGTTCCCCGTCCCACCGTCCCCTCGACCAATCCCCGCCGCCGCGCCTCGGCATAAGCGCGGGTGATGGTGGTCACCGTCACGCCCAGGGCGTCGGCCAGGTCCCGATGGGTGGGCAGACGCGCCCCGGGGGTCAGCCGGCCGGCGGCGATATCGGCGGCCAGCGCATCGGCGATGGCCCGGTAGACCGGTCCGTCGTCGGACAGCGCGGGCGGGTGCCAGGAGGCGGATCGGTCGTCGGCATCGGGCGGCGCGTCGGCCATGGGCTGAACTCCGGAACCCGGCACGGGCCGATTGGGCCGATGCCGTCGCTGGATTGTAAGTAAGACAATAAACACATTGACAGGGTGACAATGTCAAGCACACTGGTCGTGTGGATGAATTGTTTGCGCGCGTGGAGGCAAGCGCCGGGCCGACGTCGGCCTTCACGGACCCGACTCCGGCCCGCGCCCGCCGTTCGGAGGCCTCGCATGCCCAGTGTGCCCCTGTTCCAGGTCGACGCCTTCGCCGACCGCCCCTTCGCCGGCAATCCCGCCGCCGTCAT
>JANQGN010000236.1 GCA_028277295.1 Rhodospira sp. | reverse complement strand
CTGAGGAAGCGGAGCGACCGAAGGATCTCCATCGATGGTCCTGACCCTCTCGGATCGTGACTCATGAACGATCGTCCATCCGGGTTCGGAGCCCTGTGAGCCTGACAGGGTCATGCCCCCGACATCCGTGATCAACCAGGAGCAAAGACGGTTTGACGGTCCCTACCGCGATCCTCACGCCACCAGGCTGAAGACCGTCCGTGGTTCGGTCACCCCGGCCGGATCTCCAAAGGGTGTGGCGCCGCCACCGCGCAACCGGTTCGCCTGCCCGTAGGCGGTCGCCGCCTCCGCGAACGGAAGACCGGCGCCGACCTGCGCGGTCTCCGAGTCGGCGCCGCCATCGGTTGCCTGACGCCGGTCGCGACGGCTCGCCTGCTCGGCTGCCTCGGCCTGGTCCTGTTCGCGAACCTCGGCTTCGGCCCGGGTCAACGCGGCATCGGCGGCGGCGGCCACGGCCCGGTCGGCGGGCGAGGGATCGGCCGGCGCGAGCGCCGCGCGCTTGACCTGTTCAAGCTGCTCAACCGCCTGTTCCGGGTTGGTGGGCGAGGCGGTGACATGGACCTGCACTTCGCCCGCCACCGCATACTGGCGGCCATCCGGGCCGGTCACATACGTGAAGGTCGCGGGGCCGGTAACGCCCGCCCCAGCGGCCTTGTGGGCGGCTTCGTGTGCCCGCACCTGCCGGTCTATGGCCTGGAGTCGCCGCACCTCGGCCTGTTCCTCGGGTGTCAGGTCGTAGGGGTTGCCGGCGCCGCCAGCGCCGCCGCCGCCCCCGCCATCCTGGGCGGGCGCGGCCCCCGTGTCGGCCCCCGTGTCGGCCCCCGTGTCGGCCCCCGTGTCGGCCCCCGTGTCGGCCCCCGTGTCGCCCCCCGCCTCGCTGGTGTCCACAAGCGCCACGCTCAACGGGTCGGCGGGCATGGGGTCGCCGGTGATGGGATCCACCTCCATCGGCTCGCCGGTCAGGGGGTCGAGTCGGTTCAGGCTGGAGGCGCCGATTTCGCCCAAGGTGCCGATAATGCCCGTGGACAGGGACGGAGAACGGCCAACGAACTCGACGCCGCCGCCGACACCTCGGGCACCAGCCACGCCCGTGGTCCGGCGTGCGGTGCCAAGGGAGTCATGCCCCGACTCACGCCCGCCTCGCAACGAGGCCGGGTTAACATCCACGGGACCGCGTTCCCGCACCGCATAGGCGGTCTGCACGTCAAGGGGAGCTATCATCATGGCCCGGCGCACCCCGCCGTCAGGCGTTCCAAGAAGACCCGATTTTTGGTTGCGTCTGCCGCGTCAGGCCCAGACCGCCCCGTCGCGGACCACCGAACATATACCCTAAGACATAACCCGAATCACCCGGGCGCGCAACAAGCTAGCGACCAATAGGCGATTTCTCCGAGGCAAACCCATCAAGAACGGTTGGCGCCGTCAGCGATTGGCGCGCTGACCACCGTGTCGCGCGCCACGGCTGGGGTCCACACCATGCCGGGGTCTGCCGTCGCGCCCTCTCCGCGACGGTGCGCGGCGATCGCCTCCCGCACCTCCCCGAGGCGGTCCCTGGTCATGCCCGTGAAAAACGCCCCACCCTTCAGCCGCATGTTGGGGCCAATGGTGCAGCGCCCCAGGCACTGCACCTCCTGGATGATCACCGTCTCCCCATGGCGCTCCAGATTGTCGCGCAACGCCGCGATGAGGGCCCGCGATCCGCGCCCCCCGCAGGAGGGCGAGCCTTCGAAGCGGTCCTTGACGCAGACGATCACCGTCACCGGGGTGTCTGGGGGTGCCTTCGGTGGAGCGTCCGGATCACCCGTCATGCCTGACCCTTCCCGCGCAGCGGAGCCTTGGGGTAGCCGAAGAAGGCCCCATTAACCCCACAGCGCCGCCGGGGGCGGACCCATCCGACCGGTGTCATACGGGATACATGGGGACCGGTCGCGGTCCAGCAAGACCGGTCCATCCAGGTCCACCATGTCGGCGACTCCGGCGATGACTGTCGCCGGGGCCATGGCCAGCGAGGTTCCCACCATGCAGCCGACCATCACCGACAGGCCGCGCGCCCGCGCCCCGGCCAGCATGTCCAGCGCCTCGGTCAGGCCGCCGGTCTTGTCCAGCTTGATGTTGACGGCCTGGTAGAGCGTCGCCAGCCGGCCCAGGTCAGTGGTGGTATGGGCGCTCTCGTCGGCGCAGAGGGGCACGGGGGACGGGCCGAGAGCGCCCAGGGCGTCGTCCGCGCGCGCCGGCAACGGTTGCTCCACCAGGGTCACCCGCAGCCGGGCCAACGCGGGCAACAGGGCCTTGAGTTGGTCCGGGGACCACGCCTCGTTGGCGTCGACGATCAGGGCCGACTCCGGGGCGCCATGACGCACGGCGGCGATGCGGTCCAAGGGGCGGTCGGCGCCCACCTTGATTTTCAGAAGCGGACGGTCGGCCAGGCTCCGGGCCTTCGCGGCCATGGCCTCGGGAGCGGCAATGCTAAGGGTCTCGGCCGTGACCATGTCATCGGGCGGCGCGGGCAGGCCGGCCAGATCCCAGGCGCGGCGGCCGGCGCGCTTGGCCTCCAGGTCCCACAGCGCGGCGTCGAGCGCGTTGCGCGCCGCCCCCGGCGGCAGGCGAGCGCGCAAGGCCGCCCGGTCCAGGAGACCGGCGGCGATGTCGTCTCCCAGGCTCCGGATCGACCCCGCCACGCCCTCGACGGTCTCGCCATAGCGGGCATAAGGGACGGCCTCGCCGCGCCCGATAAACGGGCCGTCGGTGATCGTGGCGACCACCACCGTCGCCTCGGTGCGGGTGCCGCGCGCAATGGTGAAGCCGCCGGTGATGGGCCAGCGCTCGATGGCGACGGTCAGGATGGGCCCGGTGTCAGGCATCGGCGAGCAGCCGGTCCACCAGCGGTTCCACCCCCGTGCGCACCGGGTCCACGCAGGGCATGCCCAGGCGCTCCGCCGCCTCGTGCATCACCCGCCTGGCCGCGTCGTCGTCCAGCGCCACGGTGTTGAAGGCGGCGCCGATGAAG
>JANQGN010000228.1 GCA_028277295.1 Rhodospira sp. | reverse complement strand
GAGATGGCCACCTCGCGGAAGATGTAGTCCAGGATGGAGGTGGCCATCTTGATCGCGCCGTTGCCCTCGACGATGCCCTGCGGCTCGAAGCGGGTGAAGGTGAACGCCTCGACGAACTCCTCCAGGGGTACGCCGTACTGCAGGCCGATGGAGATGGCGATGGCGAAGTTGTTCATCAGCGAGCGGAAGGCGGCGCCCTCCTTGTGCATGTCGATGAAGATTTCGCCCAGCTTGCCGTCCTCGTACTCGCCGGTGCGCAGGTAGACCTTGTGACCGCCGATCACCGCCTTCTGGGTGTAGCCCTTGCGGCGGTCGGGCATGCGATGGCGCTGGGCGCGATGCACGACGCGTTCGATGACCCGTTCGGCCACCACGGCGGCCCGGCGGGCCTGGGGCGACTCGATGACGCGCTCGGCGACGGTCTCCTCCTCGGCGGTGTCGTCGTCGTCCTCCAGCACCTGGGCGTTCAGGGGCTGCGACAGCTTGGAGCCGTCCCGGTAGAGCGCGTTGGCCTTCAGGCCCAGGTGCCAGGAGGTGCGGTAGGCCCGCGCGCAGTCCTCCACCGTGGCCTCGTTGGGCATGTTGATGGTCTTGGAGATGGCCCCGGAGATGAACGGCTGGGCGGCGGCCATCATGGTGATGTGGGCGTCCATGGACAGATAGCGGGTACCCAGGCGGCCACAGGCGTTGGCGCAGTCGAACACGGCCAGGTGTTCGGGGTTCAGGCCGGGGGCGCCCTCCAGGGTCATGGCGCCGCAAACGTGGACGTTGGCGGTCTCGATGGCGGTCCTGGAGAAGCCCAGCGCGGTCAGCAGGTCGAGGCCGGGGTCGTCCAGCCGGTCGGCGGGCAGGCCCAGGGCGTTCACGCAGACGTCCTCGCCCAGGGTCCACTTGTTGAAGACATAGCGGATGTCGAAGGCGCTGCCCAGGGCGTCCTCGACCCGCGCCAGGGCCTCGGTGGTGAAGCCCTTGGCGCGCAGGCTGTCCAGGGTCAGGGCGCCCGGGCCGGCGGGGGCGTCCTTCAAGGTGTCGTGGCCGACGGCGTGGCGGGTGATGCGCTCGATGGCCGCCTGGTCATAGCCCAGGGCCCGCAGACCGCGCGGCACCATGCGGTTGATGATCTTGAAGTAGCCGCCGCCGGCCAGCTTCTTGTGCTTGACGATGGCGAAGTCCGGCTCGATGCCGGTGGTGTCGCAGTCCATCACCAGGCCGATGGTACCGGTGGGCGCGATCACCGAGACCTGGGCGTTGCGGAAGCCGTGCGCCTCGCCCAGGGACAGCGCCTCATCCCAGGCGGCCACGGCGGCGGTGACCAGGTCCGGCTGCGGGCAGGCGGCATGGTCCAGCGGCACGGGCGTCATGGACAGACCCTCGTAGCCCGTGGACTCGCCCCGCGCGGCGCGGCGATGGTTGCGGATCACGCGCAGCATGGCCGGGGCGTTCTCGGCGTACCGGGGGAAGGCGCCCATCTCCTGCGCCATCTCGGCCGAGGTGGCATAGGCCGCGCCGGTCATCAAGGCGGTGATGGCACCGCACACGGCGCGGCCCTGGTCGCTGTCGTAGGGCAGGCCGCGCGCCATCAGCAGGCCGCCGATGTTCGCGTAGCCCAGGCCCAGGGTGCGGTACTGGAACGAGCGCTCGGCGATCTCCCGCGACGGGAACTGGGCCATCAGCACAGCCGTCTCAAGCGCGATGGTCCACAGCCGCACGGCATGGCGGAAGCCATCGGCGTCAAAGACACCGTCCTCGTCCGCGAAGGCGATCAGGTTGAGGGACGCCAGGTTACACGCCGTGTCGTCCAGAAACATGTACTCCGAGCACGGATTCGACGCATTGATGCGCCCGCCGGCTGGGCAGGTGTGCCACTCGTTGATGGTGGTGTCGAACTGCAAGCCCGGGTCGGCGCAGGACCAGGCGGCCTCGCAGATCCGCTCCCACAACGCCCGGGCCTTCAGGGTCCTGGCGGGCTGGCCATCGGTGCGGCGGATCAGGCGCCAGTCGTCGTCGTCGACGACGGCCTTCAGGAAGGCGTCGGTCACCCGCACGGTGTTGTTGGAGTTCTGCCCCGACACCGTGTGATAGGCGGCCGAGTCCCAGTCGGTGTCGTAGGTCTCGACCTCGATGGCCGCATAGCCCTGGCGGGCGACCTGAATGGCGCGCTGGATGCTGCTTTCCGGCACCAGGGCCTTGCGGGCGGCCAGGATGGCTTTCTTGAGGCCCCTGTTGACCTTGGGGTCGAAGCGTTCGGCGCTGTCGGCGGCGCCGTCCCACTGGCGGCAGGCGCCGAGCACGGCGTTCAGGTGTTGGGCCAGCGTCCTGGAGCCGGTGACCAGCGCGGCCACCTTCTGCTCTTCCTTCACCTTCCAGTCGATGAAGGTCTCGATGTCCGGGTGGTCGACATCGCAGATCACCATCTTGGCGGCGCGCCGGGTGGTGCCGCCCGACTTGATCGCCCCGGCGGCGCGGTCGCCGATCTTCAGGAAGCTCATCAGGCCGGACGACCGCCCGCCACCGGACAACGGCTCGCCCTCGCCGCGCAGGGACGAGAAGTTGGTGCCAGTGCCCGAGCCGTACTTGAACAGCCGCGCCTCGCGGGTCCACAGGTCCATGATGCCGCCGTCATTGACCAGGTCGTCGGCCACCGACTGGATGAAGCAGGCGTGCGGCTGCGGGTGTTCGTAGGCGCTGTTCGAGGCCACCAACGCGCCCGTGCGGAAGTCCACGTAGTAGTGGCCCTGGGACGGCCCGTCGATGCCGTACGCCCAGTGCAGGCCGGTGTTGAACCACTGCGGGCTGTTGGGGGCACCCATCTGGGTGCACAGCATGTGACGCATTTCATCGAAGTAGGCGCGGGCGTCGGCGTCGGCGTCAAAGGTGCCGGCTTTCCAGCCCCAGTAGGTCCAGGTGCCAGCCATGCGGTCGAACACCTGCCGGGCGCTGGTCTCGCCGATGATCCGGGTGTCCTCGGGCAGGGCGGCCAGGGCGTCGGAGTCGGCCTCGTGGCGCCAAAGCCACTCTGGCACGTCGTCCTCGCGCACGGGCTTCAATGCCGCCGGCACGCCCGCCTTGCGGAAGTACTTCTGGGCCAGGATGTCGCAGGCCACCTGCGACCAGGCGGCCGGGACCTCGATGTCGTCCTGGCGGAACACCAGCGAGCCATCCGGGTTGCGGATTTCGCTCGCCGTGCGGCGAAAGGCAATGTCGGCGTAGGGGTCCTGGCCCTCGACGGTGAACTGCCGGTTGATGCGCATGGTCGTCCGCTCCCCGAATCTCTGGAAGGTG
>JANQGN010000089.1 GCA_028277295.1 Rhodospira sp. | reverse complement strand
ATCAGCCGCTGGATTTCCTGGGTGCGGCCGGACTGCCTGCCACGGGCCGCCTCGCGGTCGGTGCGTGTGTGGGTGGAGCGCGGCAACATGCCGTACTCGGCGGTCACCCAGCCACGCCCGCTGTTGCGCATCCAGCCCGGCACGCGCTCTTCCACGCTGGCGGTGCAGAGCACATGGGTGTCACCGAAGCGGGCCAGGCAAGAGCCCTCCGCGTGTTTGCTTACGCCGGTCTCCAGGATGACGGAGCGAAGCTGGTTGGGCGCGCGGCCGGAGGGTCTCATGGGGCGTGTCCTTTGGTCGTGGTCGGGGGCATGAACGGGCCGCGCAGGCTAGACCGAAACGCGCCGTCACGGAAGCCGACGCGCGGCGGGCGACGTTGACGGGGTGACATGGGCTCCCTAGATTTCGACCCGACCCGGCGTCTGGACGGTGTCCGGGCCCCCATATGAGGCAGCCGAGAGCCCATGGCCTCCGACCCCACGCTTTTGACAGAACTGGACGCGCGATCGCGCGAGGTGTTCCAGCGGCTGGTGGAATCCTTCATGGAGACCGGCGAGCCGGTGGGCTCGCGCACGCTGTCGCGCAAGATGTCGGTCAACCTGTCACCCGCCACCATCCGCAATGTGATGGCCGACCTGGAGCACGAGGGCCTGCTCTATGCGCCGCATCCCTCGGCCGGGCGGTTGCCGACGGAAATCGGTTTGCGCATGTTCGTCAATGGCCTGCTGGAGGTGGGCGCCATTGACACCGACGAACGCACACGCATCGAGGCCCAGTGCCAGTCCGCCGGCCGCAGTCTGGAGACCATGCTTGAAGAGGCCATCGGCGTGTTGTCCGGGCTGTCGCGGTGCGCTGGCCTGGTGGTGGCCCCCAAGACCGACGCGGCCATCAAGCATATCGAGTTCGTCCACCTGGGGCCGGGTCGGGCCCTGGTGGTGATCGTCGCCGCCAACGGGGTGGTTGAGAATCGGGTGGTCGAGGTGCCGCGCGGACTGCCGCCGTCGGCGCTGGTGGAGGCGAGCAACTATCTCAACGCAAGGCTGGCGGATCGAACCCTCGAGGAGGCTCGCGAGGCCATCATGTCCGAGCTTGTGGACGATCGCGGTCTGCTTGACGCGTTGTCCCGCAAGGTCGTGGCGGCCGGCCTGGCCACCTGGACCGACGAGCGCACCGGCGGCGCCCTGATCGTGCGCGGCCAGAGTCATTTGCTGGACGATGTGAATGCGGCGCGTGACCTGACGACCATTCGCGCCCTGTTCGAGGCCCTGGAGGCCAAGGAGCAGGTGTTGCGCATGCTGGATCTGGTCAACGCCGGCGAGGGGGTGCAGATCTTCATTGGCGCCGAGAACGATCTGTTCACGCTGGCCGGGTGCTCGATGATCGTCGCGCCCTACCAGAACAGCCGGCGCGAGATCGTCGGTGCCATCGGCGTGGTCGGCCCCACGCGCATCAATTACCGGCGCATCGTGCCGCTGGTGGACTACACCGCGAAGGTCATTGGCCGTCTCATCGGCTGACCGAACGCGACCCGGACCACGACGTGTGGCTCCCGACCGGGGAGCATCCAGGAACAGCAAACGGAAACCGCGATGACCCATAACAGCCCCAAGGACCCCAGCCCAACCGATGTGACTCCCCCCGACGGGACGGAGACGGACGCGGTGATCACCGATGATGATGGTGTCCTGAGTTTTGATGCGACTGGCGCCGAACCGGTGGACGATGCCGACGCGCAACCGGTCACGCCCGACCCGGCCGCGCGGGTGGCCGAGCTTGAGTCCGAACTGGAGACGGTGCGCGGCGACTACCTTCGCGCCCTGGCAGAGGCTCAGAACACCAAGAGACTGGCCGACAAGCGCATCCAGGACAACACCCGCTACGCCGTCTCCAATCTGGCCAAGGTGTTGCTGCCGGTGGCGGACAACATGGAGCGTGCCCTTGCCGCCGCGCCCGAGGAGGCGCGCGTCGCCGATCCGCACCTGAAGAACCTGGCCGTCGGCGTGGAGATGACCGCCAAGGAGTTCATCGGCGCCCTGGGACAGTATGGTGTGACCAAGGTGGAGGCCCTGGACCGGCCCTTTGACCCCAACCTGCACCAGGCGGTTCAGGAGGTGGAGAACAAGGATGTGCCGGCCGGCACGGTGGTTCAGGTCTATCAGGCCGGATACGTGATTCACGACCGGCTGCTGCGCCCGGCCATGGTGGTGGTCTCGAGGGGCGGGCCGAAACGCGCCGAGCCACCGTTGGACGCGGGTGAGAGCGGCGATTCCGCCGATCAGGAGAGTCCGAAGGCGGTGGATACCAGCGCCTGACACGATCCCGCGGGACGGAGGACGAGGCGGACCATGCTCGATGCGCGCCTGCGTCCCTGGATCGACGGCCCGCTGACATGGGCGGGGCGGCGGCTGGCCGTGAACGGAGTCACGGCTGATGGCCTCACCCTGACGGCTTTCGCCATCGGACTTCTGGCGGTTCCGGCCTTGGCCATGGGTTGGTATGGCGTGGCCCTGAGCTTGATTGCCGTCAATCGTCTTCTGGACGGCCTGGACGGCGCGGTCGCCAGGGTCACGCGCCCCACCGACTGGGGCGGCTATCTCGACATTGTCTGTGATTTTGTCTTCTACGGGGCCGTTCCCGTGGGCTTCGCGCTCGCTGATCCGGCCGCCAACGCCTTGGCGGCGACGGCCCTGTTGCTGTCGTTCATTGGCACCGGCACCACCTTCCTGACCCACGCCATCCTGGCCGAGCGTCACGGAGTGACCACCGCGTCCCAAGGCCAGAAGTCGCTGTACTACATGAGCGGTTTGATGGAAGGCACGGAAACAATTGCGTTTTTTGTGGCCTTCTGCCTGTGGCCTTCGTGGTTCGCGGTGCTCGCCTGGGTCATGGCCGGGCTGTGCGCGGTGTCCGCTCTCGGCCGGGTTATGCTGACCGCGCGAACCTTTGGAGGCCCCGCCTGACCGGCGCGTGACTGTGGCGCGAGAGAGACCGTCGGCACACGGTCTCGATCCGTTCAGCCGCTCCGCGCGCGGCGATCTTAGAGCAAATCCCGAGCGATCTGGCACAGATCGCCCTGGAAGATCTTTTGGGGACGATTTGCTTGAAAAACAAATTACTAGAACATGCAGGGCGATTCAGAAATCACGCACCATGCTCTAGTGTCTGTCCAGAAAGCCTTGCCGAACA
>JANQGN010000671.1 GCA_028277295.1 Rhodospira sp. | reverse complement strand
GAAAGTCGTGGGAACCACAATATGGTGTATGCCCGTGTTCGAATCGCATGCCGTATGTGGTACTAAGCAAGGCTTTCCGGACAGACACTGAGAGAATGGTGGGTGAGTCCCATGTCACGCACCATATTCTAACGCGCGCGGCCAACCTCCAGGTCGGGCTGGGAGTCTGTCTCCGTGTCGGGGGCATCGGATGCCGGGGCAGGGGTGGGCACGGCTGGCTCGGCGGCGTTTCGGGGCAGGGGGGCCAGCGCCTCCAGAAACAGCCTGGCCACCGAAACCCAGTCGTGAGTCATGGCGTGCGCCCGGCAAGGCGCCGGATCCAGGGCCAGGGCCGCCAGCGCGGCCTTGCGAAGATCGTCATCCAGCACCCCCACGGGGTGTCTTGGGTCGGTATCGGCCAGCACGTCCCTGGGGCCGGCCACGGGGAAGGCGGCGACCGGCAGGCCGCAGGCCAGTGCCTCCAGCAGCACCAGGCCGAAGGTGTCGGTCAGACTGGGGAAGACGAACACGTCGGCGGCCGAATAACAGCGGGCGATCTCCTCGTCATTGGCCGGCTGCACGAATCGGACGTTCGGATAGCGCCGCTGAAGGCTTTCCCGCTCGGGTCCCACCCCGGCGACAACCTTGGAGCCTGGCAGCGCCAGGTCCAGGAACGCCGGCAGGTTCTTTTCCACGGCGATCCGCCCCAGGAACAGGAAGATGGGGCGCGGCAGGTCGGGAAACGGTGAGCCCTCGACCGGGCGGAACACGCGGGTGTCCACGCCGTGGGACCACAGCCACAGGCGCCGAAGCCCGCGCCGCTTGAGGTCCGCCAGGGTGGAGGCCGCCGGTACCATCACGCGCGTCGCCGGCCAGTGAAAGTGGCGCATCCAGGCGTACATCCACGAAAGAGGCACGCCGGTTCGGGAATGGACGTATTCGGGGAAGCGGGTGTGATAGGCGGTGGTGAAAGGCCAGCCGCGCCGTTTGCACAGCGCGCGCGCCGCCAGGCCCAGCGGGCCTTCCGTGGCGATGTGCACGGCGTCCGGGCGGGCGGCGTCGATCATGCGGCGCAGCCTGCGAGCCGGGAAGACCGCCAGGCGGATTTCCCGATAGGTGGGCATGGGGACGCTGAGGAAGGACCCGGGCTGGATGATGGTCACCGTATGTCCGGCGGCTTCCACCTCGCGCCGAACGTTCTCGATGACCCGCACCACGCCGTTGATCTGGGGGCGCCAGGCGTCGGTGACAATGCAGATGCGCACCAAGGCACTCCTTCCGTGTCGCCTGGACTTCCTCCCCGCCAGGGGCGTTGGCCTCAGCGCAGGCCTTTCTCGCGTTGGATGCGGCGCCAGTGAGCCACGTTTCGGTTATGCTCGGCCAGGGTCGGGGCAAAGGCGTGGCCGCCGGTTCCGTCGGCGACGAAATACAGGTCATTGGTCTCAAGGGGATTCAGCACGGCCGCCAGGGCATCGCGGCCTGGATTGCAGATAGGGCCGGGCGGCAGGCCCCGAATGACATACGTGTTGTAAGGCGTGTCGGTTTCCAGATCGCGCCGGGTCAGGCCTCTCCCCAAAGTGCCGGAGGATTCCAGGCCATAGATCACCGTGGGGTCGGACTGGAGGCGCATGCCCCTGCGCAGGCGATTGATGAACACGCCGGCCACGTGCGCCCGCTCCTCGGGAACGCCGGTTTCCTTCTCCACGATCGAGGCCAGAATCACCGCCTGTTCGGGGGTTTCGATGGGCAGTCCCTCGGCGCGCGCCGGCCACAGAGCCGCCAGGGTCTCGCTCATGGCCTCCATCATGCGGCGGATGACGGCATCCCGGCTGTCGTTCAGGGCGACGTGGTAGGTTTCGGGCAACAGCTCACCCTCGCCCGGGCTCAGGGTGACGGCGCCCGTCAAGCCCTCGGCGCCGCGTACGATCTCCAGAATACGGCGCGTGGTCAAACCCTCGGCGACGGTCACCTTGCGGGTCACCACGGTGCCGTCGGTCAGCACATCCATGGCGGCCCGCGGGCTGATGCCGGCGGGGAACAGGTACTCACCAGCCTGAAGGGCGCGCGCCCGCTCGGCCAGCCGAACGCCAGCCTCGAAGATCAGCGGATCATCGACCACCCCGGCCTCGGTCAGCCGCTCGGCGATGGCGGTCAGGCCCGCGCCCTGGGGTATGACCACGGTGACCGGCTGGGACAGCGGCCCGGGGCTGGCGAACTCCTCCAGCACATAGCGATAGCCCGCGTAGCCGGCCACCAGGGCCATGCCGGCCAGCACCAGCACCAGGGAGAACAGCCGCTGGATCATCGTGGTCTCCGGGGCGTCTTCCGGACCGGCCTGCTCGGTGTCCCGGGCGACGGCGTCCTGAGAGGCGTCCCATGAGGATGCCACGCCGGCCCCGGGCACCCCCACGCGGGGGGCCTCCGATCCGGACCCGACGGGTCCGGGCGGGGGGCCGACGGACGGGGCGACGTCACGGGGCGCGGCCGACGATCAGGCAGGCGTTGGTCCCGCCGAAGCCGAAGCTATTGGACAGCGCGTGCCGGATCGACCGCTCCTTGGCCTGCCTGGGCACAAGGTCCAGGTCACAGCCCTCGGATGGATTGTCCAGGTTGAGGGTGGGCGGGGCGATTCCGTCCCGCACGGCCAGGATGGCGTAAATGGCCTCGACGCTGCCAGCCGCTCCCAGCAGATGGCCAATGGCCGACTTGGTCGATGACATGGACATGCTGCCGGCATCGGCGCCGAACAGGCGCTTGACCGCGTCGTGCTCGATCTGGTCCCCCAGGGGGGTGGAGGTGCCATGCGCGTTGATGTAATCGATATCGGCGGGCGTCAGACCGGCATTGCGCAGGGCGGCCTGCATGGCGCGATAGCCGCCGTTGCCGTCCTCGGCCGGGGCGGTGATGTGATAGGCGTCCCCGGACATGCCGTAGCCTTTGACCTCGGCATAGATCTTGGCGCCCCGTTTTCTGGCGTGCTCGTATTCCTCCAGCACGACGATGCCGGCGCCCTCGCCCATGACGAAGCCATCGCGGTCCCTGTCCCAGGGGCGGGAGGCCGCCTCTGGCCTGTCGTTGAACTTGGTCGAGAGCGCCTTGGCGGTCGCGAATCCGGTGATTCCCAGGCGGCAGACCGCCGATTCCGCGCCGCCGGCCACCATCACATCGGCGTCGCCGAACATGATCATGCGGCTGGCGTCGCCGATGGCA
>JANQGN010000723.1 GCA_028277295.1 Rhodospira sp. | reverse complement strand
CTCGGCGGAGACGTCGTAGCGCGCCTCGTGATCCGGGTCCTGGGTGGCGATGCCCACCGGGCAGGTGCCCACGTGGCACTGCATGCAGGCGATGCAGCCGCCGGCGATGATCGTCGCCGTGCCCACGGCCACCGCGTCGGCGCCCAGGGCCAGGGCCTTGGCGGCGTCGATGCCGTCCTTGATGCCGCCCATGATGACAAGCTGCATGTCCGGGCCGGCGTTGATCTCGGCGAGGCCGTCGCGGGCCTCGATCAGCGCCGCCAGGGTAGGAATGCCCACGTTCTCCAGAACCTCGGTGGAAGCGGCGCCGGTCGAGCCCTGCAAGCCGTCCAGGGACACATAGTCGAAGCCATCCTTGTAGGCGATCTTGATGTCATCACGCACCCGGCCGGCACCCATCTTGATGGAGATGGGAATACGGTGGTCGGTGGCCTCGCGGAACTCCTCCACCTTGATCACCAGATCGTCGGCGCCCAGCACGTCCGGGTGGCGCGACGGCGAGCGCAGGTCGATGCCCTCGGGAATGCCGCGCACGCGGGCCAGCTCGGGCGTGACCTTCCTGGCCATCAACTGCCCGCCCAGGCCCGGCTTGGCGCCCTGGCTGATATAGATCTCCAGGCCGTCCGCCCGCTGCATGTCGCGGATGGTCCAGCCCAGGCGGCCGGACAAACACTGATAGACCAGTTGGTCGGCCTCGCGCCGGGCCTCGTCCAGCATGCCGCCCTCGCCGGTGTTCTCGGAAATGCCGGACAGGCGCGAGGCCGTGGCCAGGGCGATCTTGGTGGATTTGGACAGGGCGCCGTAGCTCATGGGCGCGATCTGAACCGGCATGGACAGGTCCAGCGACTTGGCCCCGAAGCGCCCGCCGATGCGCGTGCGCAGGGACACCCGCGCCAGCGCCGCCGGATCGCGCCCCGCATCCGACAGGTCCTTTCGGAACGCCAGGTCGGTGAAGTGGGGCATGGGCTTGGCGGCGCCATAGCCGCGAATGCGGTAGCGGCCGGTCTGGCCCTTGATCCAGATGTCCTCCTGCACCTTGGCGTTCCAGTAGGACGAGCGCCCCGAGGCCAGGAAGAACGGTTGCGGCCGGGTGCGCGGTTCCTGCCGGGCGTAGCGCAGCTTGGTTCCCGCATTGACGATCTTCCGGAACGCGCCCGAGAAGGGAATCCCGTACCGGTCCAGCACGGCGCGGATGTCGTCATCCTCCCCGGCGGCCATGTCCTCGAAGCGCGCGTCCGCCCCCAGGGAGGCCACCCGCCCGGCCACGTAGAGCGCGCCGCCGGTCATGTCCTGTGCGGTGTGCTCGCCCGCGTCGCCCAGGACGACGATGCGCCCGCCATACATCATGTAGCCGGCCATGAAGCTGGCGTTGCCGCCACACAAGAGGGTGCCGGCCTTCATCACCTGGCCGGCGCGGCTGCCCATGTTGCCCTTGACGATGATCTCGGCGCCACGGATGGCCACCCCGGCGATGGCGCCGGCGTTGCCGCCCACCACCACCGATCCGGCGTACATGTTGTCGCCCACGGCCCAGCCCACATTCTGGGCGATCTCGAAGCGCGCCCCGTCGCTCAGCCCGGCGCAGAAATAGCCGGCGGAGCCCTGAACGCGCACCATGACCGGCCGGGTCAGGCCCACGCCGATGTGGTGGCGGGCATCGGGGTTGATGACCTCCGCGCTCTCACCCCGTTCGGCGGCGGCGCGGAGACGGCGGTTGGCCTCGGTGATGGAGACCGCGCTTAGATCGATCGTGACCACGTCTGGAACGTCCCCGGCGCTGGTTCGGTGGTGTCGAGGGCGGTCCCCGGGAAGA
>JANQGN010000658.1 GCA_028277295.1 Rhodospira sp. | reverse complement strand
GGCCGGTGGGAGCCAACGCCATGCCCCTGTTGCTGACCCTGACCAGCGACGTGGACCTGGACGACGACCAAGTGATGACTCAGGTGGTCGGTCCCGCCGGGTTGACGATCGGGCGGGGCCTTGACAACGACTGGATCATCAAGGATCCGCGCCGCCTGCTCTCGAAGCACCATTGCCGCCTGGACGCCTCGGGGGCGACCTTCATCATCACCGACACCAGCACCAACGGGGTGTTCCTGAACGAGTCGCCCACCCCTCTGGGGCGGGGTAATACGGCGGTGGTGAGTGATGGGGACCGGCTGCGTCTGGGGGAACTGGACGTGGTGGTTCAGGCGATTCCCGAGGCGGACGCCGCTGCCTTGGCCGGGCTGTCGGCCGACCCCTTCGCGCCGCGATCGGGACCATTCGCGACCGGCGCCGGGGAGTCCCAGGCGGCCGCGCCCGGGGATGACGATCCCTGGGGCGGCTGGGTGCCGCCGGGCGGGCAGGGCGGCCAGGCGGAGGGCGGTCCATTCGGCCGGCCCCAAGGGGTGATGCTCAAGGGGGCATCCCAGCGATCATCGAGCGCTGGGTTCGAGGCCGATGGGCAAGGAGGCGACGGGATCGCGCGTGATGGCCCGATGCCGCCAGGTGACCGTCTGTTTGGGCAGGCGCCGGGTGCCTCGGTTGGCCCCTGGGGGGACGATGACCGTGACCAGTGGGCCGCCGTCGGCGCCGATGCCGACGACGCCGCGCCGGAAGCCCTGGCCTTCGCACCGGCGGCGGCGTCTCTCACATCCGTCAACACCTCACCTGACGGAATCGGCGAGGCGCCCGCGCCGGACCCCACGGTCGCCGCAGAGGGGCCCATTCCCGAGGACTGGGACGCCGAGGTGATGGGCTGCGGGCCAGACGGCGGGTCCGGTGATGGGGGCGCGTCGCCAGTGTCGATCGAGGGCGGTCTCGACCCGGCCGCCAGTCCGCCACCGACGCCCATTCCCGAGGACTTCGACGCCGAGGCGGCGGTCGCGCCGGCGGGCGACTTGGCGCCCGGACCGGCGGTGTCGACGGATCGCCATCGGCCACCCGAGGCGCTCGCCCTGATGGCCGCGCTAGACGACTGCCTGGCGATGTTCGCCCCGGCGGCCATCGAGGGCCGTCTGCCCCGCCTGGGCGACCCCGATGCCATGCCCCCGGCGGTGCGGCAGGCGCGGGCCTGGGCCGCCTACGAAGCCCGCTATCCGGACCTGAGGCGGGACGTGCGGTGCCGGCTGGCCGAGGCGTTGGGGATCGACGCGCCCGAGGACGGGTAGGTTTCAGCCAACCGGCCGCCCTTGGATCAGCGCCCGGATCGTGAACCGGGCCGGATGCACCGCCGCGAGAAGGTCTGTGGGAAGCGGGGCCGGGGTGCCGGTCAGGCCGGCGGCCACCACCTCGGCCATCAGCGGCGCGGTCAGCAGACCGCGCGATCCCAGACCGGTAAGGCACCATAGCCCCTCGGTCCAGCCCATCGGCGCGACGGCCCGCGCGGTGTGCCCGCCCTTGCGCAGCGCGCCGCCATGGCTGGCGGCCAGGGCGGCGGCGTCGAACAGGGGGCCGGCCAGCGGCAGGTGATCGGGCGTGGTGGCGCGCAGGCCGGCCAGGTCCGTGACCGTCGCCTCGCCCGCCAGCGCCTCGGCCAGGGCCGGCCATTCGGCGGCCAGGTTGGCGCGGATGCGTGCGTCATCACCGTGGCGGGGCGCGAACGGATCGCCGTCGCGCTCCACCGAGCGCCATGGTGTTTGCGTGGCGCCCACCAGGCGCCACCAGCCGTCCCTATCCTGTGCGGCCGGCGTGAAGTAGGCGCCACTGGAGACGGCCACCTTGGGCGCGGCCGCGGAGCCCTCGGTGCGCACAAGGCTGGCCTGCCCCCGCGTCGGGCGTAGCGGCAGGGAGGCCGCCGGCCACAGCGCCGGGGTTTCGCTGGCGGTGGCCAGGATCACCGCGTCGGACTCCGTGATCGTCTCTTCCCGGCCGTCCAGCAGCCGCCAGCCGCGCTCGCCTGGCTCCAGGGCGGTGACCGTGGCGGACGCCACGGGCGTATCGCCCAGCAGCGCCGGCAACAGGGTCGCCGGCGCCAGGCATCCCCCGCGCGGGTGCCAGAGGGCATCGCCAGGGGCCGGCACGCCCGCCAACTCGCCCGCCTCGCGCGCATCGACCAGCCGTAGCCAATCATCAGGCCAGTCCAGGCGGTCGACCACGGCGCGCCGCCAGGCCGCATCCCGGCGGCCCCGATCCGGGCCGAGCACGCCCCGAGGACCGCGCCAGGGATCGATGCCGGCGCGGGCCAGGGCGTCATACCGGGGCACGGCGGCGAGCAAGGCCGCCGCATGAAGCCGGTCGGCGGTCGAGGAATCGCGGTCGAAGCGGGGCTCCATCAGGGCCAGGAGGCGCGGTGGAAGCGCCGCGGCGGGATGGCCGCGCCCGTCGATCACCGTTACCGTCAGGTCGCCGCGCCGCCGCAGGGCATCGGTTAGGGCGCAGCCGGCGATGCCGGCGCCAATCACCGTCACCCGGGCGCCGGCTGGCAGGGGCCGCGCGTTTCCAAGCCAGCCGGGACCGACCATGGAAGCGCCAGCCGGCTTGGGGCCCCGAAAGGTCGCCCGCAGCGCGTCCCGCTTGCTCCCGAAGCCAGGTTCCCGCGAGACCGCGAACCCGACGCTATCCAGGCCCCGGCGCACCGCGCCCGCGGCCGTGAACGTGGTCAGGCGCGCGCCGGACCGCGACAGCCGGGCCACGTGGGCCAGCACACCCGGGCTCCACATGTCCGGGTTGCGAGCCGGAGCGAAGCCGTCCAGGACCCAGGCGTCCACCTGGGCCGACAGGGCCGGCAGCACCTGTTCGGCGTGTCCCAGCGCCAGGGTCAGGGTAACCCGGTCGTCCAGTGCCAGGACATGCAGGCCAGGAATGGCCGGCGGCCAGGCCGCGAGCAAGCGGGTCGCCAGGTCCGCCAGCGCGGGGAACCGGGACAGGGCGCGCGCGGCCTCTTCTCGCGTGACAGGAAACCCTTCCAGGGACAGCCAGTGCAGCCGCGCTCCGCCGGGGGCGGTGCGGCGCCAAAGGTCCCAGGCGACCAGCAGGTTCACGCCAAGCCCGAAGCCGGTCTCGCCGATCACCACCGCGCCGGGACGGGTCCAGAGCGCGGGCGCGCCCAGGCCATCGAGCACCACGTGCCGGGCCTCGGCCAAGGCGTCGGCGCGGGCCGCGTAATGGTCATCGAACGCCAGGCTGCGCGGCGTGTCGTCGGCGTCCCAGGCCAGGTGGGGCCGGCCCAGGGTCCAGCCGAGCGGATCGGGCGTGCTCATCGGGTGCGACGACCTCCGCGCCCGGAGGCATGGCGGCCGTGCCGGCCCGGTTGCTCTGGCCAGTCTACATAGGCGGGCGGCTGGCGGCGTACCCAGGCAAGGAACCGCGTCATGTCGGGGTGGGCGCGGAGCGCGGCGGCCGTGTTCAGGTCGCGGGCCAGGGTGGCTTCGTCGAACAGGCGATGGATCATGCGATGACAAACGGCGTGCACGGCGCTGGCATCGCGTCCGCCCCGGGTTCGCGGGACCCAGTGATGGCGTTCGACGCTGGGGCCGGCGATCAACGGGCGGTGGCAGAGGGGACAGACCTCCGGTTCGCCGCCGTCAGGAGCGGCGGCGGCCCCGTCGGTTATGCGGGCTGTCGGACGCGGCATGGCCTTAAATGGTGCTTTCCAGTCCCTCGACTTTCTCAACCGTTTCGGAGAGTTGGGAGAGCAGCTTGACCACTTCGTCGCTGGCCACCTGCAACCCGTCGATCGCCGCCATCGCGCCATCCAGGTCGTTGTCCATGGCGCAGCGGACCGCCTCTCGGCCCAACCGGTGAACATCCGCATGGGGCTTTTCGAGGGCCTTGTAGGCCGTATGGTTGCGGATGGTGGGATCGGTCACGCCCTTGACCCACTTGCCGAGACGGCAGGAGTGATGGTCGGGGATATCGTGTTCGCGCCAGGCATCCCGGCCAATCACGGTGTCCACAATCCGCTTCTTGAAGACAACGTGGTCGTTCTTGGCCACCTCCACCAGGACCATCGATCCGCCGGTCTTGGAGATCCGCCCAACCTGCTCGTTCAAGGTATTGGTGGCCCCGTCCATGGACTTCATGGCCTCCCGGAGTTCGTCATTGTTGCTGCGGGCAAGATCGGCCATCGAGCTTGTACCCTGGGCGATTTCGTTGGCGGCCTGGGTTTGCTGGGAGAGGATGGAGGCGATATCGCGC
>JANQGN010000648.1 GCA_028277295.1 Rhodospira sp. | reverse complement strand
GTTTGGGTCGTTGCGCCCCCGGGCCATGGGAAACAGACCGGTGGCGTAGGCGCGCAGCAGGATGTCGGGGGTGATCTGGAACACCATGCGGGCTCGCCGGACGGAACGGACGGGACGGGCGGCGCGGGGCTGGCGATGCGGACCGGGCATCAGGACGCCGGTCGCCGCTCGAGGCTCGACGCGACCCTGGTCCCCATTCTTCAATGACGTCCCGGGGGTCGGAATGCAACACCTTGGGGTCGATCGGCGCCGATCTGGCGGCGAACATCTCCGCGGCGGGCGGCCGGGACCCGCCACGCAACGCAGCAACACTCTGTCTTCAAGGACCTTTGCCATCAGTTGATGGCGCTCAGGCGCTCCTCGCGCAGCCGGTCACGGTAGGCGGTCAGATAGCTCCGGAAGCGCTCCGCCTGGCGGATCTTGCCACCCACCGAGGCGATGTCGATCAAGCCGGTCTCGGGTGTGGCCGTGACCAGATCGAAGGCATCCTCGAACGGCGTACCCGACAGGCTGCGCAGGTAGCGCCGGCGCAGCAGGGACGCCCCGGTGTCGTCGCCGGCCATGGTCAGGGCGGTGGCCCAGTCGATGAGGCGGAAGGCGTCCTTCTCGTCGAGGGGGGCGCCGTCCTCGTCGGGCGGCTCGGGCACCAACTCGGCCAGGGCGCGAGCGGCCTCGGCCCAGTTCTCGGTGCGCCAGTTGATTTCCGCCCGCAGCACGCGGGCATCCTCGCTGGGATCGTTCTCCAACAGCCTCAGCGCGGCGACCGGATCGTTGGTGTCGGCCAGGGCACGCGCGCGCAGGTGGCGGCGCTGCCGTTCCAGGCGTTCGGGCAACGGCGCGTAGCGGGTCTTGTCGAGCGCCTCCAGCGCGTTCCCGGGCTGGCGATTGAACAGGTAGACCAGCGCCAGGCGGGCGCCCACCCTGGTGCGCTCCAGGCCACGCAAGCGGTAGCGAATCTGACGCTCCAGCAGGGCGGCGGCGGGATCGAGCAGATCGACCGACACCAGACGGTCGGCCAGGCGGCGGATCATCTCGTCGCCGCGATCGCCGGTCGGGGTCAGTTCACGGAACTCGTCGAACAGGGCGATGGCCGTCACCGGCGACATGTCATTGGCGGCGCCGCGCAGGAACAGGGTGTCGAAGGTGGCCCGCATGGTGCGGGTGATCTCCTCGGCGCCCGGGCGCTCCTGGAAGTAGGAGGCCGCCAGGCGCAGCGTCCGCAGGGCGTCGCCATAGCGCTGTTCCTCCAGGTACAGATTGCCCAGGTCGGTGAGCAGGTCGTACTCGAAATCCCCGCCCCGCCAGGCGAAGCGCAAGGTCTCCAGACCGTTGATCAACTCGTCCTTGGTGATCAGGTCGAGGCGAAACTCCATGTCCAGCCGGTCGCGGGTGGCCAGGGCGGCATAGCGGCGGGAGAAGCCCATCTCCGCCTCGCGCCAGGCGGCGATGGCCGCCTCGAAGGCCCCGGTGCTGGCCAGCAGCTTGCCTTCCAGATACTGGATGGCCGCTTCGTCGTGGGTGGTGTTGTACTCCTCGTCGCGGGCCGCCTCCAGGAACGTGTTGGCCGCCAGGTCATCGCCGGCCTCGATGGCCGCGTTGGCCGCCACCAGGGCCAGCGGGATACGCACGTCTGGCGGGTAGTTGGACAGCACACCGCTGGTGGCCTCCAGAACCGGCGCCTGGAGCCCGGGCGAGCCCAGGCGGCTTTGCGCCGCCGCCCGCCAGAAGGCGGCCTCGTCCACGTCGGCGAGGCTGGGATGGCTGAGGTCGTCCACGGCCCCGCCATCGCGGCCCATGAGAAACTGGGTGGCCCCGCGCAAGGCTCGGAAGGCCGGGGTGTTGATGGTCTCCGGCGCGTCGTTGCCCAGCGTTCGCAGCACGCCCAGGGCTTCCGGGGCATAGCCGTTGGCGAAATAGAACCGCGCCAGTTCCAGCCGGGCTTTGGGGCGCGCGCTGTCCGGGGTCATGGCGACAGCCAGTTGCAGTTGCTGCAGCGTTTCGGTGAAGCTCTGCTGCTCCGACTCGCGGCGCCACCCGGGAATGTCGAAGACCTCGGTGGACTCGCCACCGCTCAAGGAAGCCAGGCTTTGCAACCGCGCCCCGTCCGGCGACAGGGTCAGGCCGCCGTCGGCTGTGACCTCGGCGCCGCTGCGGCTAGAGCGCAGGCGCAAGCGATCGGAATGCGGCACAACCACCACGCCCTGGGCGGTGACGGGCAACGTGGCGTCGGGGTAGCTGCGCTCCGGAAAGATGCCCTGGCCCAACTGGATGACCGGCAGGGCGAAGAACTGGTCGCCCAATTCCGGATCGATCACCGGGATCACGGTGCCGCCCTCGATGACGGGCAACAACAGGCGCGGCCCCACCGGGGAGCGCGGCTGCGCCTGGACCGCGATGGGCCGTTCCGGGCGCAGCGGCCGCTTCATCAGGTCCACCACCCACAACAGACCGTCGCGGCGCAGACTGGGGTTGTAGCCGGGGACGGTGATCATGCGCACCAGGGTGGAATCCGGGCCGATGCGGACCTGTTCGACCGTCCGCACAACGCCGGCCCCGGCGCGGCGCAGCAAGGACAGGTCCACGTCCTGGAAGCGGTCGAAAATGACCCACAGATAGCCGGCCCGACGAAACACGGCCGCCGCCGTCGGCCGGTCCCAGGAGAATCCCAGGCTGACGACACGCGGTCCCTCGGCGACCGCGTCGCCGGCCTCCGGGTCCATGCTGGCGGCGTCGAGGGTCGGCTCGGCGGCGTCGATGATGGGGGCGGGCATGGCGCCGGCCTCACCCGCCGTCAGACCGTCGCTGGCGGGATCCCCGGGGGGCGTCCCGGGGCCGGCGATATCGTTGTTCGCTGTAGATGGACCATCGGCCATCGGCCCGCCCTCTCCGGAGGCACCGTCAACGGGCGGTTCCTCGGCCGGCGGGGTTGGTGTTGGCTCGGGGGCCTGAGCGGGCGTCGGCGCGGGTTGGGCCTGGGTCGCCGGCACCGCGGCCACGTCGGGCGCCGTCGAGGACGGGGCCGGGGCGGCCTCCGGCGGCGCCGGTTCGGGTTGGAGTTCGGGTTGGGTTTGGGGTTCGGTCTCGGCGGTCGCCGAGGGCTCGGTGTCGGGCGGGAGCGTGATGTCCAGCACCACCTTGGGGCCGGACTCGAAGGTGCGGGCCTCGGCCCCAGGTGGCACGCGCACGGTGAACACGCTGCCGGAGTCGATGAGGCGGGCGCCGACCTGTGTGAGCGTGTCCGGCAGGTCCGGGCGGATGGGATCCACGGCCAGCGGCACCCGGCGATCAAACCGCAGGGTCAGGCCGTCGCCCTGCCGCTCCAGCGTGTGCCCCACCGGGCGGGTCCAGTCGAAGACGATCCGCTGGAATCCGTCGTGGGCGCCGGTGCGAACCCGAATGCGCCCGGGATCGCCGACGGGGGCCGGGGACGGCGCGGTTCGGTCGGGTACGGGGCGCTCGGGCCTGGCGGTCTCGGCGGCGCCAGGCGGACCGCCGAGCAGTTCGATGACCACGGCGCTGCCCCGGGGGTAGGCGGTGAGCGAGAAGTCGTCCTTGAGCGGCATGATGGCCTGAAGCCGGTCTCCGGACAGACGCACCGTCTCCACATAGGCGGGCAGACGGCGGGCGATCAGCGAGGCACCATCGGGGACCGGAGCATCAAAGCGCGCCACCAGGGTGCGGCCGCGCATCTCCACCGTATAGCGGACCGGTACATCCCAGTCGAAGACGATGCGGCCGAAGCCGTCACCGACACTGGTGGACACCGACGCCGCCCGGGCGGCGGGCGGACCGGCCGCCAGGACGAGGATCGCCACCAACAGCAGCGCGGCCAGGCCATGCGGGAGGGGACGGAAACAGATCATGCCGGCGGGCCCTCCACGCGGTCCGGCAGGACGATGATGTCGACCCTGCGGGCCAGGCGATCCCGTTCGGCCTCGGGCACGGGGGCCAGGGCGTCGAAGCGGGTGGCCGCATGCCCCCAGACCTCGAGCGGCTGGGCATAGCCGGCGCGCCGCAGGCCATTGGCCACGGCGGCCGCGCGGGCCAGGGACAGTTCCCAGTTGCCCGGAAAGGGGCTGCCGGCGGCCACCGGCCGGGGATCGGTATGGCCGGCGACGGCGATGCGGTTGCGCAGGTTGGACAGCGCCGCGCCGAGGTCGGCCACCACCGGACGGGCCTCGGGCGCAATGTCCGCGCGACCGCCGGCAAACAACAGATCGGCCGGCAGCAGGATCACCAGGCGGTCATCCAGCTTCTGCACAAGGGTGCCGCCGAAGCGGGGATCCTGGGCGAACATGTCGCTCAGCACGGCCGCGAGGTAGCCGAGATCCTGGGCGCGCGGGCGGCGGGTGCCGCGCGGCGCCTCATGACCACCCTGGTCCTCGCGGGTGGTGGTCACGGGGGCGTCCGGGCCCTGGGCGAGGGACGCGCCGCTGAACGCCTGAGTCAGGGAGGCGGTGAGCCGCTCGAACGCCTCGGCCTTGAAGGCCGACATGGCGAACAGGAGCACGAAGAAGGCAAGCATCAGCACCACAAGATCACTGAAGGTGACCATCCAGGCCAAGCTTGTCCTGCCCGCCGTTGATGCGGATGCCAAGGCCGGTCCGTGTCGCGGCATGGCGCCGCCGCCGGGTCGAGGGCCAAGCCGGGGGTCGCGGGGCCATCGCCCCTCCGATCCGGGCCGTTCCCCCGCGCCGTGCTTGGGATATGCGCCATATGCGCCGCTCATCGCGCCGTCCGCTCCCTGGCGGTGCCATCGTCCTGGTTCGGGGTTCGCTGGTCTCCACCCCCCTGTGCCGTGCCCCCCCGATCACCGCCGTCCGCTGGCGTCACGGCCGGGCGAGAGTCCACCGTGGGCCGCGCGATCGGCCGGCCTGGTGGCGTCTCCCCCGACGATCCGCCGTTGGGTGGCGGCATCATAGCACCGGTGCCCCCGGTTTGGGCACCCCGTATGCCGGCCGGGGTCGTGGTCATCGGCGGCGCGCCGTCGGCATCGTCGCCAGGACCCGCCGAGGCGTCAATGGCCACCGCATCGGGTGGCAGGTCCGAGAGGTCCGGATCCCAGCGGGTCACGTCCACGGCGCGGACAACGAAACGCAGCCAGTCCGGATCACCTGGCGACAGGCCCACCAGGACACTGCCCTGGGCGGCGCCCCGGTCGTTCATGAAGCGGCCGAAGCCACCCGCCCGGCGCATCGCCAAATGGGTGCCGTCGACGGGCAACACGGCGACATCGTTGGCGTCGCGGGTTTCGGCGACCTCGGCGATCATCGCCAGCTCGAACCGCAGGCCCTTGGGCGCGCCGGCCAAGGCGGCGACGACACTGTCCAGCATGGTCTGGCGCGGGCGGCGCAGGCTGTCGGTGCCGGGTTCGAACAGCGCCTCGGCGCGCATCCTTATCTCCATGGCCCGGCCCGGCACCGTCTGGCGCAGGCGGACGGTGGGCACGGCCGACTGGAACAGGTCCGTGACCAGGGCGATGAAGGCTTCGGCGGCGCGCCGGTTTCCGGCCAGATCGTCGAGCGGCACGACGGCCTCGACGGGCGCGCGACCTGGCGCGAAGGTGATCGTGAGGCTGTCCATGACCGCCTCGGCGCGCTGCCGTTCCAGGCTGGAGAGCGCCGTGAGCATGATAAAAAAGGCCAGGAGCAACAGGTAAAGGGCAAGGAACAACACCAGCGAGCCCCGACCGATCGCCCCCGCCAGGGCGCTGGCGCCGGGCTCCGCGAGTCCGGCGCTCGCGCGGGAGCCCGGATAGCCCGGGATCACGGGCAAGCGCGCGAGACGGCGAGGCAAGTCGGGGGCGGCGGCCATGTCACCTGCTCTCGCCGCGCGCCGTTCGCCCGCTGGTGGCGGGAGTCGCGAGACTAGCGGCGTGAACCAAGGCAGCACCTCCTGGGCTGGCCGGGGTGCCAGGGTGGTCCGAGGGGCCGGGCGCTCCGGAGACGATCAGAAATCGCCCAGCACGCTCACCATCTTGGATTTCAGCGTCTCGGCGTTGAACGGCTTGACGATATAGTTGGAGACCCCGGCCTCCTTGGCGGCGATCACATTCTCGGACTTGGATTCCGCCGTCACCATGATGAAAGGCGTGGCCTTCAACTTCGCGTCGGCCCGAACCTCGCGCAAAAGCTGAAGGCCCGTCATGGGTTCCATGTTCCAGTCCGAAATGACCAGACCATAGGTGTGTTCCCCGGTTCGCAGAATCTGCAAAGCCTGGCTGCCGTCGGTGGCTTCATCAATGTTGTTGAAGCCAAGCTGGCGCAGCAGGTTGCGAATGATCCTGAGCATGGT
>JANQGN010000511.1 GCA_028277295.1 Rhodospira sp. | reverse complement strand
TGTCGGACTCATCGAGGCCAGCCTCGCCGACCATAAGGCCGAGGATCTGGTCGCCATCGACCTGGCGGGCAAGACCGATTATGCCGACGCCATGGTCATCGCTTCGGGCCAGTCGGCCCGCCACGTGGGCGCCTTGGCCGACCACCTGGTGGCGGCGCTGAAAGGGGCTGGACTGCGGCCCTCGGTGGAGGGGGCCACCCAGTGCGACTGGGTGCTGATCGACGCCGGCGATGTCGTCGTCCATTTGTTCCGCCCCGAGGTGCGTGCTTTCTACAATCTCGAAAAGATGTGGGGCTTGCCCGGCGTGCCCGCGCGGCCGGTTGGGTCCACGGCTGGGGCGATGACGGCGACATCGTCGCCCGCCGTTGCGTCCCGGGCTGGGTCCTCGGTGGCGTCCACGGCGCAGGGGGTGATGGCCGTGGCGCGATGACGCCTTGGGGCGGCACCTCGGCGGCTGGTGGGCGCGAGTACATGACGCCATGAATCTTTTGGTGATCGCGGTCGGGCGCGCCCGGCGCGGGCCGGAGGCGGATCTCCTGACGGCCTACTCGGAGCGCCTGCGCTGGCCTCTGACGGTGCGCGAGGTGGAAGAGCGCCGCCCTCTCCCGGTGGAGGAACGGCGACGGCGCGAGGGGCGCCTGTTGTTGGAGGCCACGCCGGAGCATGCCCATGTGATCGTGCTGGATGGTGCCGGGCGGACCCTGTCGAGCGAAGCCCTGGCCAGGCACCTCGCCTGCCAGCGGGACGCTGGAACACGGTCCGTCGCCTTCCTGATTGGTGGCGCCGATGGCCACGACCAGGCCGTTCTCGCGCGCGCAGACCTGGCCCTGTCCCTCGGCCCGATGACCTGGCCGCATATGATGGTAAGGCCGATGGTGGCGGAACAGGTCTTCCGTGCCCAGTGCATCCTGGAGGGGCATCCCTATCACCGGGCGTGACACGGCGGCGCCGGCGCCGGCTTGTTTGACTCCCTGGGGGTGACGGGCGTGCCGTGTGGTCCTACATCTTTGCCGCCAGCCGGGTCATGCCCGCGGCGTGGCGCGGTATCGTCCGCGATCTCTCGCTGCCTCTTGATTCGTGCTATGGTGCCCGCTATCGGCGACAACCATCAGCGGCTTCTCGCCGCGCCGCCATGAACAACGGCGCCAGATGCGCTGAGCCCGACAGGCCAGCCATCGACGGCTCGCATTTCGATTTGGCCCCTGATGACGAGGCCACAGTTGAACAGGCCACAGTTGAACAGGCCCCAGTTGAACAGGAACGACACGCCATGACCACTTCCGTCCAGACCCGGCCCCGTCCCGTCGTCCTGTGCATCCTGGACGGCTGGGGGCACCGCGAGGAGACCGAGGACAACGCCATCGCCCTGGCGGAGACGCCCACCTGGGACAGGCTGATGCGCGACTGCCCACATGCCTTCATCGAGACCAGCGGCGATAACGTGGGCCTTCCCCATGGCCAGATGGGCAACTCCGAGGTGGGCCACATGAACCTTGGCGCTGGCCGTGTGGTCATGCAGGACCTGCCGCGTGTCGACCACGCCGTGGCCGACGGCTCCCTGGCTACCAAGCCGGCGCTGACGGGCCTGATCGAGCGCCTCAAGGCCAGCGGCGGCACCTGCCACCTGATGGGGTTGATGTCTCCCGGCGGCGTGCACTCGCACCAGGACCATATGGTTGCCCTGACCAAGGCCGTCGCCGGGGCCGGCGTTCCGGTGGTGGTGCATGCGCTTATGGACGGGCGCGACACGCCACCGAAGGCCGGCAAGGGATACATGGAGCGGTTTCTCAAGGACGTGGCCGACGTGGACGCCTGCCGGGTGGGGGTGGTCTCGGGTCGTTACTACGCCATGGACCGGGACAAGCGCTGGGACCGCGTGGCGCTGGCGTACAATGCCATCGTCGATGGCGTTGGCGTGGCCACCGCCGGGGATGCCTTGACGGGCATCCAGGCGGCGTACGAGGCTGGAGAGACCGACGAATTCATCAAGCCGATCGTGGTTGGCGGCTATGCGGGCATGGCCGATGGCGATGGCGTGCTGATGGCCAACTTCCGCGCCGACCGCGCGCGCGAGATCCTGGCGGCGCTGCTGGACCCGGCCTTCGAGGGCTTCGCGCGGGACCGCACGGTATCCTTCGCCGGGGCCGCCGGCATGGCCGAGTATTCCAAGGCGCACAACGCCTGGATGGAGACCCTGTTTCCGCCCGAGGCACTGACCCATATCCTGGGAGAGGTGGTCTCCGAGGCCGGCTTGACGCAGTTGCGCATCGCCGAGACCGAGAAGTACGCCCACGTGACGTTCTTCTTCAACGGGGGCGAGGAAACGAAGTTCCCCGGGGAAGAGCGGATCCTGGTGCCCAGCCCCAAGGTGGCCACCTACGACCTGCAACCGGAGATGTCGGCGATCGAGGTGACCGACCGTCTGGTGGACGCTATCGAGGCGGGGCGCTTCGACCTGGTGATCCTGAACTACGCCAATGGCGACATGGTGGGGCACACCGGCATCCTGGAGGCGGCCATGAAGGCCGCGGTCACGGTTGACGCCTGCGTGGCCCGCGTCGAAGCGGCGGTCCGGGCCGCCGGGGGTGTGATGCTGGTCACGGCCGACCACGGCAATATGGAGATGATGCGGGATCCGGTGACGGGTGAGCCGCATACCGCCCATACGGTCGGCAAGGTCGATGTCCTTCTGGTCAATGGTCCGGCCGGCGCGCGCCTGCATGAGGGGCGACTGGCCGACGTGGCGCCCACGCTGCTGTCCCTGCTGGGCTTGCCGCAGCCGGCCGAGATGACAGGGCGTTCCCTGCTGAATGCGGAGGAGGTCGCCGATGGCGCGGCAAGCGGGACCCCTCTGGGGGCCATGGCCTGACCCGTCTTGCCACCACCTGGCGAGGGTGAAGAGGATGCGCGCGGCGCTGGTGCTAGCGCTCGCGGCGGTGGTGGTGGTGGGGACGTCGGCCGGTGCCTGGGCGGCGGCTGACCCGGCGGCCGAGTTACGCCGGGTGGAGCAGCGCCTGGCCGACGAACGGGCGGCTGAACAAGAACTGCGGGATAAGCGTGAGGCGCTGGCGGCCGAACTGCGGCGGGTTCGCGAGCAGGTGATCGAGAGCGCCGCCGCCATCCAGGACACGGAAGAGACACTGTCCCGCCTGGAGGAGCGTTTGGCGGCACTGCGCGAGGAGCGCGCGCGGATGGGCGCGGCCCTCGAGCGTCGTGATCGACAGATGGCCCAGGTCTTGACCGCCATTCAGCGGCTGGCTTGGCGACCGACCGAGGCTCTGATCGTCCAGCCGACGCCGCCCGCCGATACGGTGCGCAGTGCGATCCTGCTGCGCGCTGCCGTGCCGCGCATCGAGGAAAACGCGCGCGCCCTGGTCGGCGCGTTGGAGCGCGTTCGGGGCCTGGACGCGGCGATCACGGCGCAGCAGGCGGAGATTGGCGAACACGCGGAGGCGCTGCGGGTGGCCCATACACGCCTGCAGGGGCTATTTGACCGCAAGTCCGCGTTGCAACGTGATACGCTAGAGCGGGAGCGCGAGGCGGCGCGCCGGGTGGACCGCCTGGGGCGCGAGGCGTCCGACCTGCGCGATTTGATCGCGCGCCTGGAGGCCGAACGCCAGAGGCGCGAGGCCATGGAAGCCGAACGCAGGGCCGCCGAGGCGCGGCGCCGGGCGTTGGCCGAGCGGCGGCGGATGATGGATCTGGAGCAGGCGCGGCGGTTGGCCCACCTGCAGGAGGCCCGCGAGGCGGCGGAACGCGAACAGGCGGCCTTGGCCGATCAGGCCGCCGAACCGGTGCGCGAGGACCCCAGTCCCGAGAGCGTCGCGCCGGCCGCGTCGCCACCGGACGCGGTGACACTGGCCGCGGTGCCCACGGCGCCGCCGCGCTCCTTCGCTCAGGGGCGAGGCGGGATGCCGATGCCGGTGCGCGGCCGCCTGGTGACCCGCTTCGGCGAGGCGGACGACCTGGGCGCTGAAAGCCAGGGGATCGCCGTGCGCTCGCGGGTGGAGGCCCAGGTGGTGGCTCCCTACGACGGCACGGTGGCCTTCGCGGGGCCGTTCCGTGGGTATGGCCTTCTCTTGATCATCGAACATACCGACGGATATCATTCGCTTCTCGCCGGCATGAACCGGATCGATAGCCGCGTGGGCCAAACGGTGCGCGCCGGGGAACCGGTGGGCGTGATGGGGGGAGGCGACCCCACTTTGTACATTGAGTTGCGCCGCAACGGACGACCGATCAATCCCCTGCCCTGGATGGCGGCGGGCACCGACACTGGAAAGGGATGATGCGAAAGAGCCTCTGGATCGTCGCGACCGGCGCCATTGCCG
>JANQGN010000441.1 GCA_028277295.1 Rhodospira sp. | reverse complement strand
CGGCGCCGCCGAAACGGGTCAGGGCGAGACGCATGGACAAACCGTTGGAGCAAGGACACCACAGCACCTTGGGCGCGACCATGCGGCCGTCACCCCGCTCGGAACCCTATCGTCTTTCCCGAAGAGAAAAAACACGCCCGGGTGCCTTGTCACAGGGTGATCGCATTTGAACAGCGATGCTTGATCTGTCCTTGCGAGGAGCGTGAGCTCCGACGCAATCCAGGGCACCCGGAACGACCTCCGCCCCTGGATTGCGTCGCCCGCGTCTTATGACGCGGGCTCGCAATGACGTTTCACGGATATCTTCGCCCACTACACTGCCTATGATGTCTGGCGCGATGGTCGTTTGCTCTGGCAAGCCAAATCCTTTCGGTCCATATGCAATCACCCGGGGCCTTGTCAGCCGTTCTCGGGATGGGCCTGTCACGGCGGCACGTGCCCATGACTCCGGCTCTGATCGTAGGGTGCGCTCGACGGACACGCATGGGGTCGGCAGCGCACCGCCTCTGCTCTAAACGGTGCGCTAAGCCCCACCGTTGCCCAACGTCCGCCCGTGTTGACAGCAAGGCGGGCAGGAGCGCGAGCGCACCCTACGCGAGAGGTCGGACGTCAAAGATCAAAGGCCGCCAAACCATAATGAGACCTGCTGGTGCCCCGTCGCCAGGACACCCCGAGTCCCCATGTCGACGTGCGGACCCGACATCGATCATGGGGACGCGCCACGGCTTGGTCTCAGGTGTCGCGGGCGGCCAACCGCTCCCGCGTATTGCGCACCACCGTCGCCAGGTCCTGAAGGGTCAGGCCGTCCCGGTCCATCACCTTCCACACCACGGGGTCGGCGAAAACCTCCGCCAAGGCGGGTTCCCGTGTGCCATCCCAGGAGCGCGCCGGGTCGGCGCTGATGCGACCGCCGACGGATTGCCGGCTGCCTGGAATGATCACCGGCTTCAATTTACGCGCCCGCACGGGGCTGCCGTTCTCCCAGGATGCGCCGTTACGCTTCAACTGACCGATGCGCGTCATGGATCGTCCCTCCTCCCGTGCCAAGCCCTTGCCGCAGACCCGCGCACAGGACGGGGTGTCGCGACAGCCGAAGTGTCCCTCCCGTCCGTGTCCACCGACGCGGCCTCGCGTTTCATAGGTGGTGTCGTGAGAGGATCCCGTCGACCCCGTTGCTCCGGGCTCGGTTGTTAGTAGACTCATATGGTCCGAAATTGACGCTTGTCAAATCGTCGTTTTCGTTTCGGATTTGTGATGATAGCGCGGGGTGTTATCCGCCGAGCCCAGCCCCTCGCAGGGGAACCCGCGCCCCTGGCATGGCCCAATAGCACCGACTCGGCCCTAAAGCCTGACCGGGTTCAACACCCAAATCATCCCGCATTACGAGCGTTCCGTCGACCCCACGCGCATCCGCTGGCGAGCGTGGGCGCAACCGCAGGATCCGGCTGCCACGTCCGGCAATTCAGCCGCTCAACCGCGATGATTCCGGCTATACTCAAGGTACCATCGGATCGTAACGTTCATGCAGGATTCGGGACCCCGAGGGCACCGGTGAGCACGGACACCGCAGATCAAGCCGAAGGTGGAACGGTCGGCATCGCCGAGGCGGCACGCATGCGGTCGGGCGTCGTTGGCTTCGAGACCTTGCTGGCGCACGCCGGCCCCGTCGTGGTGATGACCGTCGACGGGACCGTTGTTCAGTGCAACGCCGAGGGCGAGCGCCTGTGCCGACTGTTCTCGGAGGGCCGCGCCAGCGATGTGCGCCTCATGGCGCGGGATTGCGTGAAGAACGATGCGCCCGTGACCCGCACGCTCAGCGTTCACGACCAACAGACGGCATCGACCCTCGACCTCACCGTGATCCCATCCCTCGACGGGTCGCACACGGTGATTCTGGCGCGCAATACCTCCCTTGAGGTTACCCTGCGCAGCGCCCTCGCCGATAGCCGCACGCGTTACAAGGATTTCGTCGAACTCTCCAGCGACTTCACCTGGGAGACCGGAACCAACGGCCGCTTCACCTTCGTTTCGCCGGGCGGAGTGATGGGACACGAGGCGCGTGCCCTTGTGGGCACCGACCCGGTCGCCTTGCTCGACCCCTCGGAGGTGCGGGCCAGCGGCGCGATCTTCCTCACCCGCCAGCGCGTGCGCGACGTGGAGATCTGGGCCCGCCATCGCGACGGCCGCCTGGTGTGCCTGCTGACCTCCGCCATGCCGGTGTTCGACGCCGCCGGGGCCTGGATCGGCGCGCGCGGTATCTGCCGTGACATCACCGACCAGCGCGACCGCGAGCGCGCGCTCAACCGCGCCCGCAACCGCGAGCGCGTCCGCGCCCACGTGGTGCGCACCTTCCGCGACGAGTTGAACCTGGAGAACATGCTCAACGTCGCGGCCGAGGCCTTGGCGCGGGGGCTGGGCGCGACCACCTGCCACATCCTGCGCCGCCCCCCTCTCAGCCCCGAGGGAACCCGCGGCCTGGTGCTGGGCGGACACTTCGGCGCCAGCAGCGAGCCATCGCGGCTGAGCGGCATCCTGGACACCCTGGACGTGGGCACGCCCCCCTGGGACGCGCGTGTGGGCGACCAGGTCATTCTGGTGGCCGCGACCAGCCATCGGCAAATGATCAATGGCGCCGTGGCTCTTTGGCGCAAGGCCGACCGCGGCCCCTGGAGCGAGGACGATCGCCTGTTGATCCAGGACGTGGCCAACCAGGTGGGCATCGCCAACGAGCAGATTGCCCGCCACGAGACCATCATCGCCATGTCCCGAACCGACAGCCTGACCGGCTTGCTCAATCGCCGCGCCTTCTTCGAGGACATCGAGCGGCGCCACAAGCGCCTGGAGCGCTCCGAGCGCAAGGCCACGCTGCTCTACGTGGACATGGACAACTTTAAGCTGGTCAATGACGTCCATGGCCACTTTCGCGGCGACGAGGCGCTGGTTCTGCTGGGCGAGATCCTGTCCACCAACACCCGGCCGACGGACCTGGTGGCACGCCTGGGGGGTGACGAGTTCGCTCTGTGGCTGGAAGACGCCGACGACGGGGTGGCCTGCCGCAAGGCCGAGGAGCTTCTCGCGGCCGGGGAGCGGCTGTTGCCCTACAGCGGCGATCCCCATTGCCCGTTGACCCTGTCCATCGGCCTGGCCGTGTTCGATCCGGCCACGCCCGAGGATCTGCAAGCCCTCACCGCCAGGGCCGACGCCGCCATGTACCGCGCCAAGCAGGCCGGCAAGGGACGCCCCTCTCTGGCGCCCCCCGCCACGCTCGCGACACCCGAACCCCCTGGCATCCGATCCGGTCCCATGGAGGTGCCATGACCGACCTGCTGCGACGGCTGGTCGAGGAAACCGGCGCGCCCCCGCTGTCCTATGCCCAAGC